>NZ_JAHCZD010000004.1:0-109394 GCF_018501175.1 Campylobacter sp. 2018MI10
ATGAAGCAATAAGTAGTATAGATGAGCTAACACGCGCTAATGTAGTAGTAGCTGATAATACTAATAAAATATCAGATGAAGTAGATTTAATGGCTAGCATTGCTGTTGAAGCTGTTATGAAGAATAAATTCTAATACTAATTATTCTTAAGAACTTTTATTTATTAAGTTCTTAAGAACTTATCTAAAGCTAGAAAGTAAAACTTTTTAGCTTTATTGTTTTTATGAGTTTTTGTCTTTTTACTTAGAGATTGTTTTTTAAAGCTTATTATTTTTTACCTTAAATCTAAAAGTTTTTAATATTTTTAATTTTTATAATTTTTCTTAGTGATTATTATCCTAAAGCTTTTATGTTTTTATAATCTTTACCTATCACTCAAAAAACTTGTAATTTTAATAATCATTACTTATGACCCAAAAAGCTTTTTATATTTTTAATTTTCTTTTATATTTTTTATCTATTCACTCTCATTATTATTTATAACTAGCAATTCATTTGCTAGTTATAAATAATAGTCTCAAGAGTGGCTAAAACCAAAGAATTTGAAACAGGAATTTTAATTTTAAAACTAAAACTACAAGCAAAATTTTTAATTTAAATTCCATAATTTTTAATGTTAAACACTCAAAATCTTACTAATTTTTACTAACTTAACTAGCGTTGGTTTTTTTTGGAGTTAAAATCAAATTCTTAGTTTAAATTCTTTATTTTTAAAATTATTACAAATACACCTAAAAATACAATGAGTTATCTTAAAACTTTTTCAATTCATAAATATTACAAATTCTAATTTCACTCTTATTATTATTTATAACTAGCAATTCATTTGCTAGTTATAAATAATAGTCTCAAGAGTGGCTAAAACACACTGAAAAAAAGAATTTGAAAAAAGAATTTTAATTTTTTAAATCCAAAAACCAAAGTAAATTCCTAATCTAAATTCTTTTCTCTTTTTATTTTTTTGTTTTATTTTTTAAGATTTTTTATAATAAAAATATTTCTTTAAATTTAAAATCTTTCAAGGGGAAGGGAAGAAGACTTAAATTGTAAAGTCAAACCTTGCCTTCCCCTTAAACCCCTTCCCATCACAGACCACGCTCTGTAGGGAAAAACTGCCTAAAATCCATAACCTGCTTTGATAACGCTTCGTAGCTTGATGGATTTTTAACGGCAGTTTTCCGTAATTTAATTGTAATTTTGTTCATTTCACTCATAAAATTACTTGTGATTCCACTAATATTGATTTATTTTGAGCATAAAGAATTTGGATTAAAAATTTAGCTTTTAAAAATCTAAAATTTGTATTTTAATTCCATATTTTAATGTTAAATTTTTTATTTTTATCTAATTTGTAACTAATTTAAATTTTAAAAAGACTTAGAATTTAGCGTAATTTTATGAGCGTTAACAAATAAAATTACTTGTAGCTCAAGTTATTTGCTTTATTTTAAGAATATTGAAGTTTTATGGTTTTAAAATTTAAATTAGAAATTTCATTTTTCAAATCCACAGCAAACTTGCAAATGATTTAACACCAATTTTCACTATCTTTTAATTATAAATTTTTAAAAACTAAATTAAAATTAAATCTTTTTCTTTATATTAATAATTAATCAAAAAATCTAATTTATCAATAATTTTAGTTCTTTTTAGTAGCCTTAGATTTCATATAAAAATAAATTAAAATCGTAGATATTAAAGCAATAGCAAGAGTTAAAGTGCTATTGTGAATATCTCCTAATTTTAAAAAGCAAAATTTAAAAAACGCATTTAGAATACTAAATAAGGTAAAATAAAATAAAAAGCCTAAATCTTTCTTATCTTTATAAAAATTAATAATATTTTTACAATAGATTTTAGTCGCAGATATACTAAAATAACTCCATATCATAAGCAACAAAAAACCTAACAAAAAACCTCGAGCATAAGCATCATCGTCATCTATAAAAAACCATGGCAATAAGTATCTTAATGGTATTAAAGTAAGTATAAAAGTATCCATATATAACATTAAAAAAGACCAAGATATTACATATAATAAAACAATAAATATTAAAACTTTAAAGCAAGTTGCAACAAAAACTTTTATTAATTTATTATATATCCATTCTATCACATTAGCCCTTATAAAATATGCAAATTAATATAGTGAAATTATAAGAATTTTAATCTTAAAACTCAAAATATAAAGCACAAAATTACTAGATACTTTTAATTATTTTAGATTAATTTAAAAAATTGATAAATCTAAAGCTTTAGATAAACCCTCTAATATCCTAACACCACCTATTGAATTACCCTTGCTATCAAGTGCTGGTCCATAAACCCCTATCCCAAATTCTCTAGGGACAAGCGATACCATACCACCGCCCACACCACTTTTACATGGAAGTCCTACCCTTACAGCTATTTCTCCTGATAAATCGTAAGTTCCACAAGTTAGCATTAAACTCTTAATCGTTCTAGCTATTTTTTTACTAACTACTTGCTTACCATCTTTAAGCCCATCATTAGCTAAAAATAATCCTAATTTAGCTAGGCTTTTTGTGTTAGCTAGTATTGAGCATTGTTTAAAATAAACTTCTAAAGCCACCTCAACATCATCACTAATAATCCCATCATTTTTCATAAAATATGCTAAGGCTCTATTTTTATTGCCTGTTTTATTTTCGCTTTCGTATATTTTAGTGCTTAATGACGCTTCATTATCATCAGTAATCAAACGAAAAAACTCAAGCACTCTATTAAATCTCTCTTCAGCATTTTTACCTTTAATCATAGAAGCAACAGCAATAGCACCTGCGTTTATCATTGGATTAAATGGCTTTTTATTGTTTGATGTTTCAAGTTTCATAATTGAATTAAAAGCATCTCCTGTAGGCTCAACACCTACTTTTGAGAATACATACTCATAGTCATTATCTAATAAAGCTAACATTAAAGTAACTATTTTAGAAACACTTTGAATACTAAACCTTAGCTCACTATCACCCGAGCAAAAAACATTATAATCCTTATCAATCACGCAAACTCCCAAAGCGTCTAATTTAGCCTTGCTAAGCTCTGGGATATAATTTGCCAATCTTCCTAATTTTGTATATTTAATATTATCTTTTACTAATCTATCTAACAACTCTTGCATATTTAAATCCTATAATTAAAATATAATTTTATAATTATTATAATATATCAAATTAAGGGGCAAAATTGCTTGATAGCATAAAATCATTTTTTATAAATCCTGATTTATTTATTAGACATTTAGCACTTAGCATTACTTTATTTGTAATTATTGTAATATATGGTTGCTTTATAATGTTTTTAAGAATTTTAGCAAATGATAAAGAGTATATAAATCAAGAAGCAAATGAAAAAATCAATCAAATAAAATCAACAAGCAAAATCAGTATAAATGCGACTTTTATGAAAAATAATTTTACAATATATTATGAATATTCAAAGATTTTTTGTAATTTCATCAAATTTTTATTTTTAATATTACTCACCTATATAGGTTTAGATTATTTTTATTATGCAAAATATGTTTATTCATATACTAGATATTGGAATTTACACGGGAGTTTTTTGGCATATTTTTTACCATTTTTAGCTTATTGCTTTACTATTTTATTAACTTCAAATATAAGAAAAAAACTTAAATTTATTAAAGAAAATAATTTTTTTATAATAGAAGATGAGAATAAATTTTTTATAGATGTGTTAGTTGTTATCAAACAAAATATAGCACAAGATAATAATTTTTATAAAGCTAGAATTGAAATTGATAAAAATGATATTTTGTTTAAATACAAAAGCTTTCAGCCTATTTTTAGCACTAGTGTAGCATTTTATACAGATAAAGTCATACAAGCTAACGAGCAAAATAAAGATATGTTAATAGAATTCATCTTAGGAATTTTAAAAAATACTTTTAGAGTAGCTACAAATCTAATAATCTATATTATGCAAGATTTTAAAATATATACTATTTATCAAACCAAAAATATGGTATTTTCAGTTCCATATAATGATCAAAAAGCAAAATTTAGCTTAAAAGTATTTTTTAGAAAAAACATTAACGAAACTTTAGAATACATTGTAGATAAAAATAAGCATTATGAATTAGATAAAGACTATATAAAAAAGCAACAAAACAAATAGTTTTACCACGCAATCAACTCTAATGCTTTTAAATCCTTTGAAATATACTTCCTTTATTTTTATTTTCATTTTTATTGATTAATTTTTCTAAATCGCTTTTATTAAATTTATTAAAGGAAAGCTCATAAGATTTATAAAAAATCTTAAATCTTTTTTGCTTTAAAAAAATTCTTATAGTATTTTTAAAATTTGTTTTAAAAAAATAATATTCCTTAATATCATCATATTTTATTTTGCTAACTCCTAAGCCTTTTACAAACACCAAGCAATCTTCATAGCAAATCACTCTTTTAACACCACAAAATATAATTAAAGTGCATAATATAATTACTACGCCGATTATTTTATAAATAATTAATTCATCTTTTAAAAAGCTTACAATACTAATAAATGAAAGCAGCATTAAAAATCCAAAAGTTATATGAACTAAATCAAATCTTTTTGGATTAATCACATAAATCGCATTACTTGTATCAACTTCTCTTAATATATAAATTACAAGGATATAAATAGCGATAAAAATCATAAAATATAGCCAATTTTCTACTACAAAAATAAGTGAAATTAAACTAAATAAAACAATGGCAAAAAGTTTTGATTTATCATAAAAATACTTCATTGATAAAACAAAATAATGAACAAACATATAAACAAACATTAAAAACAAATAATTTTCAACAAAACAAGATTTAATTGCAAGATATATAAAAACAGCATTTATAGGAGTTAAAGCAAATATAATTATGAATTTTAAAATTTCTTTAATCATTTAATATTTTTTATCTAATAATGTGTATTTTATTTGTTTATCTTGATTATAAATATCTAAGATTTCTTTTAATAAATAAACCACTTCTTCTTCGCTAAGTAAATTATTACCCGCAATATCTATGATTACAAATATAGCAGTATCAGTTGATAAACGCTTTTTATGCACAAGAAGTATTTTAATAATATCTGTTTTATATTTTAAAATCCAAAATATTCTATTTGAATTTAAATCACAATCAATAAAAAAGCAATCAAGCTCTTTATTAAGTAGTATGGTTTTTGTGTTGAATATGGTATCTTGTGTATTATATTTAGCAAGTGCTTCATTTATTTTATATTTTTCATAAATTTCGTTATCAATTTGTATAGTTTTAAAATCTAATTTAAACTGCGTATTGCCTATAAAACTTGATTTACTTTTAAAGAATTTCTTATATAACATTACTAATAAATAATAATACATAAATGGCAAAATCAAAGCTATTATTCCGCCTATTGATAAGGTCAAAACAGGAATAAAAGAAAGACAAAATACAATAGATAAAAACGCTTTACATAATTCTTTTGATACAACGCTATATATTATATGAGTTAAAAAACATAAAGGTATAATAAATATTGAGCCTAATAAACTTCCATAAGGTGCTTGTAAAATTGATAAATTATACATATCATTAGCAGAATATCCAAAAATAACCATCATAAATAAAAAATAATAAAAAGGCAATATTGCTATTAAAATTAAAATTTTTATAACAATTTTTTCCATTATAAAATCTCCTTTTGTTTATATGTATTCTCCTAGCACTTCATCTATTATATATGCTTTAAATTCTTTATCATTATTTAAGCTTCCATTCCATTTATAAACAGCTAATATTTCTCTTAATAAGGCTATTATTTCTTTTTCACTTAATGTTTTATTATCTCTTATAGAAAGGATTTTATAAACTCTATTATAAACTACATTATCAATCTCTTGTTTGATATAATAATCTAAAATTATCCTTATATGCTCGCCTTTATAATATAAAATCCACAAAGATTTATTAAGTTTTGCATGGTCTAGTTCTGGGTCATCAAAATACATACAATTCATAAACCAGCAGTCTAATTCTTCATCTATTACAATGCGTTCTTCATAAGGAAATTTATGATGTTGTCTGAGATACCAATCATTAGTATGCTTAATACAAATATCTACAAAAGAATATTTCTTCTCTAATCTATCATCAATAATTGCGTTTTTAAAAGCCATTTGCTTACCTTTTTTTAAACCAAATTCCTACTTAAAATTCCACAATTTTTAAAGAATTTGAATTAGGATTTAAAATATTTATTCTTTTATTATTTCATCTCTTACATATACTTTATAGCCGTCAATTGTTTCCCAAGCACCAGAAAGATTATAAACATCTAATATTTCTTTAAGAAGATTTATAACTTCTTTTTCACTTAATAATTCATTGTTTTTAATATCAAAAATACTCCAAACTTTATCGTATAAAACACCATCTATTGTTATATCAAAATCATAATCAAGTATAACTTCAATCAAATTACCTTTATAATATAAAACCCACAAGCCTTTACTAAGTCTTGCATGCTCTAATTCAGGATCTAAAAAATTATAACCTAGCATTATAAAACAATCTAATTCTTCATCTATTACTATTCTTTTCTCATCAGGCATCATACGATTTTGTTTATAGTATAAGCTATCTGTATAATTGCAAAAAATATCTGTCATTTTGTATTTTTCATCAAGTTCTTTTGTAACTACTGCGTTCTTAAAAGCCATTATTTCTCCTTAATTTTAACTATTAAGTAAATATTATAAAAATTATTTTTTATAAAGTAAAGAAGGTTTGAAGATATTCAAATTCCAAAATCGGAATTTGAAATTAAAATTATTTTATTCTTGAGCGTCACGCCATTCGTTTAGAACTTTTACTTCTTCATCGCTTAAAAATCCACTAAATGCAGAAAATCCACTAAGCGAATAAGCAGGGCAATCAATACTCTCATAATTTTTCTTAGCTTGATTTAATTCATAGCTAAATATTGAAAACACACCTTTTACATCTAATCCGTGAGACCTAGCAGCACCAACAGCAGCAATACTTGAACCGCCACTTGAGATTAAATCTTCTAGCACAACGCAAGTGCTTCCGTGCTTAAAGCTTCCTTCAATCATCTTTGCTCTTCCATGGGTTTTGTTTTTTGATAATATATATACTAATGGTTTGTTTAATATATCAGCCACCCAAGCTCCGTGAGCAATAGCTCCAGTAGCAGTTGCTGCTATGTAATCAACATCTCCTGCTTTTTCTTTAATCAAATTCGCTAAATGATTTGCTATGATTTTACGCTCTTTTGGATAGCTAATTAACACTCGATTATCACAATATATAGGGCTTTTAATACCACTTGAATATGTGAAAAATTCTTTAGTATTAATAAATATTGCTTCACAATCTTTTAATATTTTTACAACTTCACTTGCAACTTCTTTATTCATTTTCTTCTCCTTTTATACATTGAAAATAAGCTCTAATAGGATTAGAACTCTTTGTAATCATTCTACCAGCTACAATATAATCAATATTGTTTTCTATAGCAAATTTTGGCGTAGCAACCCTTGCTTGGTCATTTGCATCATTGCCTAAAAATCTAATGCCAGGCGTAAGAGCCTTAAGTCCTAAATCTTTAGCAAATTTTGCTTCATAAGCACTACTTACTATGCCATCAAGACCTGCTTTTTTGCTGATTAAACAGCGTTGTTTTACGCAATCATTAATGCTTCCATTAAAGCCTAAATCATTTTTAAATTCTTCTTCTTCAAACGAAGTTAATACAGAAATTCCAAATAATTCACACTTGCTACCTAATTCATTTTTAGCATTAACAGCAGCCTTTAAAGCTTGCTCGCCTGCAAAAGAATGAAGGCTTAAAATATCAATATCATTTTTTAAAAGTGTCTTAGTAGCATTATAAATAGTATTTGGGATATCAATTAATTTTAAATCTAAAAATATATTAAAACCTAAGTCTTTTAGCTCTTTTAAAAAGTCATTTCCAGCTGTGTAGTATTGCCACATACCGACTTTTAAATAAGGCATAATTAATTTTAAATTATGCTCTTTTGCATAGTTTTCAAGATTTTTTGCTGATAGTTTTGATACAAATTCACGGCTTTGCTCTAAGGTGTCAAAATCTAATGCGATTATGGTTTTCAAATTCTCTCCTTTGATTTAATAAAATTATCTCTTTTTAACTCTTTACGACTTAGCATTATGCAAAAATTTATTAAATAAAACATATTGAATTTATATTTTTAAAAGTTATTTATTACATTATTTAAATAATATAATACAAAAATCAAAAGGAGAAAAAATGGACTTTTTAGACTCATTAAAACAAATCAAAACAGATATAAAAGAAAATGAAAAGAAAAAAGAGCAAGAATTAGAACTAGCAAAAATCAAACAAAAAGAAGAAGAATTAAGACAAGATTTCATAAATTATATGAATGAAAGCGGAGTTAAAAAAATCTAATTAAGATTTAGAAAATCTAAATCTTAATTAATTAATTGAATTAAGTTTGTCTAATTCAAAAGGTGTAGTTTGATATACATAATAATTTAGCCAGTTGATATAAACGCAATTTGCGTGAGCTCTCCAAGTAAGTTTTGGAGGATTGTTTGGATTATCATCTTTATAATAGTTATAAGGAATATCAACATCTAAGCCGTTTTTAATATCTCTTTTATACTCATTATCTAAAGTAGTGCGAGAGTATTCAGGATGACCTAGGACAAAAACTTGTCTTCTATCAGCACTTCTTATCAAATAGCTTCCTGCTAAATCGCTTTTAGCTAAAATCACTAAAGATTTATGATTTGCTAAGGCTAATTCATCAATTCCTGAATGCCTTGAATGTGGAGCTAAAAACACATCATCAATTCCCCTTAAAATCTCATCTTTACTATCAATTACATCGTGATAAAACACTCCGCTTAATTTCTTTTTTAAAGGAATTTTTGCAATATTGTAATGATAATTTAGCCCAAACATCGCACCATAGCATATATGAAGAGTGCTAAAAACATTGCTTTTGCTCCATTCTAAAATACTAACTAATTCATCATAATAAGTTATTTCGCTAAATTCATATTGTTCTAGCGGAGCTCCTGTTATTATCATTCCATCAAATTTTTTATGCTTTATCTCATCAAATACCAAATAATGCTCGTTTAAGTGGCTTTGACAAGTGTTTTTGCTCTCGTGACTTGCTATTCTTAAAAGCGTGATTTTTACTTGTAAAGGCGTATTAGAAAGCATTCTAAGTAATTCTAATTCAGTTTCTTCTTTTATTGGCATAAGGTTTAAAATCACAAGCTCTAATGGACGAATATCTTGAGAATTTGCTCTTGCTTCATCCATTACGAAAATATTTTCATTTTCTAGTAAAACTTTTGCTGGAAGGTTAGTTTTTATATTAACGGGCATTTTTTCTCCTTTTTTAACTAATTTTGCCATTTTTTACTTGCTAAATACTTAAAATAAAGTTAAACTAATATTTTTTTAAAGGAGAGAAAATGTTAAAACAAGATACTTTATGTATTCACGCAGGTTATGAGCCAAAAAATGGCGAAAGTAGGCAAGTGCCAATCATTCAATCAACTACTTACAAATACGATTCTTGTGAATTTATGGGAAAATTATTTGACTTAGAAGAAAGTGGATATTTTTACTCAAGAGTAGCAAATCCTACAAATGATTATGTAGCTAGTAAAATTGCTAAATTAGAAGGAGCAATTGCTGGGGTGCTAACTTCTAGCGGACAAGCAGCTATATTTTTTGCAATTACAAATATTTGTAAAGCAGGAGATCATTTAGTTTGCGTAAATGAGATTTATGGTGGAAGTATAAATCTAATAGGCGTAACGCTTAAAAAATTTGGAATTGATTGCACCTTTATTAGTGCAAATAGCACAGATGATGAAATAAGAGCAGCTATTAAAGAAAACACAAAATTAATTTACGCTGAAAGCGTATCAAATCCTGCTTTAGTAGTGCTTGATATTAAAAGATTTGCAAATATTGCTCACGAAAATGAAATTCCATTAGTAATTGATAATACTTTTGCAACTCCTATTAATTGCCAGCCTATAAAACACGGAGCTGATATTGTTATTCATTCAGCTACTAAATATCTTGATGGGCATTCAAGTGTGATTGCTGGGGTTGTGCTTGATAGTGGTAATTTTGATTGGAGTAAGTATCCTAAAAAATTTGCAGATTTTAATACCCCTGATGAGTCATATCACGGATTAATCTATACGCAAAAATTTGGCAAATTAGCGTATATTGTAAAAATGATTGTTCAATTAATGAGAGATATAGGTGCTTGCTTACCTGCAACTAGTGCATATATGCTATCAACTCATATTGAAAGCCTACCTTTAAGAATGGCAAAACACTGCGAAAATGCGAAAAAAATTGCAGAATTTTTAGAAAATAATGAATATATTGAAAGCGTAAATTGCCCTATGCTAAAAAGCAGTCCTTATTATAATCTAGCTTTAGAATATATGCCTAATGGGGTTTGTGGGGTTATTAGCTTTACATTAAAAGCAAATAAAGCTAAGGCAGTTAAGTTTTTAGATAGCTTAAAATTAATAATGATAGCAACTCATGTAGCTGATGCAAGAAGCTGTATTTTACACCCTGCAAGTCATACTCATAGACAATTAAATGAAGCTGAATTAATAAAAGCTGGAGTTAGCGAAGGTCTTGTAAGGCTTTCTGTTGGTATTGAAAATGCTGATGATTTAATAGCTGATATTAAACAAGCATTAGAAGTTACTTTTAAGTAATTCGTATTTGAAATTCTTATAAAATTATAAGAATTTCAATCTATATTATTTATCTTTTAAGTCCATTTACGATTGATAGCATTTCATCACTTGTAGTGATTGCTTTAGAGTTTGCTTCATAAGCTCTTTGACCTGTGATTAAATCAGTCATTTCTTCTACTAATTGCACGTTACTCATCTCTACGAAGTTTTGCTTAATTTGACCAAAACCATTAGTCCCGCCAGTGCCAACTACAACTGCTCCACTAGCACTAGTTTCAAGGAAATTATTATCCCCTAATGCGTGTAAGCCACTAGGATTTATGAAGTTTGCTAATTCAATTTGACCTAGTTGCACTGCTTCAGGATTACCCGCTTGAATTACACTTACAACCCCATCAGTTCCTATCCCAATAGCAACTGCATCTTCAGGAATTGTAATTTCAGGGATTAATCTATATCCATCACTATTTACGATAGTTCCTTCGCTATCTAGCTTAAAAGCACCATTTCTTGTATATGCCGTAGTGCCATCAGGTAGCTGAACTTGGAAAAAACCATTACCTGCTATTACCATATCTAATTGATTGCCTGTTTCTTTAAAATAACCTTGTGTAAATTGTTTTGTAATTGCTGTTGGGCGAACTCCAAGACCTACTTCAATACCTGTTGGACTTTGAGTTGTTGTGCTTGTGCTAGTGCCTGCGTATTCCATTACTTGATACATTAAATCAGCAAATTCTGCTCTATTTTTTTTGTACCCCATAGTATTTACATTGGCAATATTATGAGATGTTGTATCAATTTGTGTTTGCTGTGCTATCATTCCTGTTGCTGCTGTATATAAAGACCTAAGCATTTTTACTCCTATTTAACATTTGCTAATTTATTTATTGCGTCGCTATTTAGCTCATCCATATGGCTAGTCATTACTTTTTGATACATTTCAACTAAACGATGAGTTTCTATAAGACCTACCATTTCATTAACGGCATTTACATTACTCATTTCTAAAAACCCACTCGCAAGTGCATTTGAGCCCTCAAAATCTTGCATTTTAGTTAAATCATCTAATTTATAAAGATTATCTCCTATCTTTTCTAAATCCCTTGTATCATCCATCCTAGCTACAAAAATCCTATTTGCTACTTCACCATCTAAATAAACATTTCCATCTGAATCAATAGTTAATCTTTGATTATCTCCTACTTGAATGCCATCATTTGCTGGGTCTTCAAAATAATTTGAGCTTAATAATCTATCTCCATTTTTTGTAACTATAAAGCCATCTTCATCTAGGCTAAATGCTCCATTTTTGCTAAATTTCACACTACCATCTGATGAGCGAACCATAAAAAAACAATCACTTCTTTTGATTGCAATATCTAAAGGATTGTTGGTCGGACGGATTGCACCTACGCTAAAATCTGTGTATTCTATATCAATATTAGGAACTCTATTTATGGTTTGATTTATGTATTTTGCAGCTTGTTTTGTATGATTATCAATTGGCATATTTTGCATTTCTTCATCATAAAGCCTTTTAAAATCAGCAATTACTACATTATCTCTTTTATAACCTGCTGTATTTACATTAGCTAAATTATTAGAGATAACATTTAAGCGATTTAGTTGAGTAACCATTGCTCCTGTAGCTTGATAAAATCCGTTTTGCATAACTTTCCTTAAATATTTTATATTTTGATAAAAGCAAAACTTATTCCAAAATAAGATAAACTTCTAAAAATTTTTAGAGTTTATCTTAAAATCAAATTCTTTATTTTTTATTTTTCATAATTTTGTCAAAAAATACAGAATTTAAAAAAGCCATTAAGCATATGAAAATAATGTAATATCCACTACCAATATCAAATTTTCCGTGTGATTGAACTACGATAATTGGAGTTAAAAATCCTGCTATTGCATAAGCTAAATTATAAGAAAATCCTATGCCTGTATATCTAATACTAGCCTTATAAAGCCTACACATAAATAATGATGTAAAATTAACAATACCACCAAAAAACGCCGAAGCAAAATAAAATATACAAGTTGAAGCAAAATCCTTTAAAACATATAAAGAATAAAAATACATAGTGCTAGTAAAAACTAATAAAATAGCAAAAAATTTGCAAATTAAACTAGCTTTAAATCTATCAGCCAATGCCCCGCAAACAACAAGTCCAATCATCATACTAACACTAGCAATAATTTGCAAGCTAGTATTTAAAGCAGGATTGATATTTAAAATACCTTTCATAAAATTAGGCATCATTATTAAAAATACTAAAACACAAGCAGTAAGAACAATAGTTAAAAACATTGATAAAATTATTTCCATTTTATAATCTTTAATGACTGATTTTATAGGAAAATCGCTTAATTGCTTTTCAGCTTGAAGTTGCTTAAAAATAGGAGTTTCTTGCAAAAATCTTCTAAGATAAATGCTAATTAGACCAAAAATACCACCGATTAAGAAAGGAATTCTATACGCATAATCTTTTATTTCATCTTCTGTGAAATTTAGTTGAAGCAATAACGCACTTAAAGCTCCTAAAGTAATACCACCACAAACCCCACTAGTTAAAACTCCTAAAAATAATGCCTTTTTATTATCAGGACTATGCTCATATATAAAAGCCCAAGCACCAGGTAACTCTCCACCAATCGCAACGCCTTGAACTAATCTAATAGCTAATAAAATAGCAATAGCAAAATAGCCAATTTGCTCATAAGTAGGCATAATCGCAAAAATAAATGTAGGAATTACCATTAAAATAATGCTTAATAAAAACATATTTTTCCTACCAAACTTATCGCCAAAATGTGCCATTATAACTCCACCTAATGGACGAGCTAAATACCCTGCAGCAAAAGCTCCATAAGTATTTAATAATTTTATACTCTCATCAAGCTCTTTTGGAAAAAAATGATGTGTAAAATACGGAGTAAATAATGCAAATATAATAAAATCATAAAATTCTAATGTCCCACCTAATGCACTTAATGCTAAGGTTTTTGTATCTTTTTTTGTAATAGTTTTCATCAAATTCCTTTAAATTTCTTTGTTTTTTTTATTTCTAATTTTGATTTTGTTAATGATTATTAATTTGAGTAAGAGTATATAGGTAAGGCTTTGCCTTACCAATAGATATAAGTTTTTGTAGATTTAATATCTGCGTAGTTTAAAATTGTGCCATCTTCTAAAGTGATTTTTTCATCATCAGCACTAAGTAATTTTGAGATAATTTCTTCTTTTTCTTTAGTTTTAATTTTTAGTATCTCACCTATACTAAGTTTAAAATGCTCTATTTTAGTAAGCTTTCTTTCAAGTCCAGGAGAGCTTACTTCTAAAAAGTATTTTTCATCTGTAGGTGGATTTAAATCAAGTATAGGAGAAATCAATCTACTAAATTGCTCGCAATCATCAAGGCTAACTGATTTATTTTCTCCATCTTTTAAGATGAAAATTCTATAAATAAAGTTATTGCCTTCTTTTGCTAATTCAGTATCATAAATCACTAAATTAAGCTGTTTAGCTAAATTCTCTAGCTCCATTTATTTCTTTTCCTTATTAATTTGCTTAAATAATTCTTCTATTCTATTAATTTTATCTAAACTATCGTCAAACCTAAAATGAAAATTTGGACATCTATACATACCAAGCGCTCCTAAGCAATGAGCTTGCAATACTTTACTAACTCTTTTTAGCTTAGAAAGAACTAAATTTTGTTCATCTTTTGTAAGTGACATTTTATCTAAATATATAAAAGCGTCATAACGACCCTTTTTGCAATCTACATCATTTACCAATAGACCGCTTAATAAAGGATCATCTAAGTTTGCTAAAGCTTCTCCTACTAATTCCTTTAGCAAACTTTGTGTTCTTAGGCGTTTTATTTGTGCTTTATCATTCATTATAAACTAGCCTTACTTTGAACTTCTTTATAACTTTCTATAAAATCGCCTTCTCTCATATCGTTAAATCCAACGATACCAACACCACATTCATAACCTTTGCTAACTTCTCTAGCGTCGTCTTTAAAGCGTTTAAGTGAGCTAATCTCTCCTTCAAACACTACAACACCTTCACGAATAACACGGATTTTAGCCCCTCTTACTATGCTTCCATCAGTTACCATACATCCTGCTATTTGTCCTACTTTTGGCACATTGATTACTTGTCTAATTTCAGCTTGTCCAAGTTGCTCTTCGCTAATAATAGGACTCATTAAACCACCTAAAATAGCCTTAATTTCATCAATTAGATTGTAAATTACATTATATGTTTTAATCTCAACCTTAGCTTCTTTTGCTTTTTCCTTAATATCCCCTGTTGGACGAACATTAAAGCCAACTATAACACCACCGCTAGCTTGTGCTAAAGCAATATCTCCTTGAGATATTCCACCAACACCACCTAAAACAATATCAACTTTTACCTCATCATTTGAAAGCTTTTCAAGACTTCCTCTAATAGCTTCTAATGTTCCACCTACATCGGCTTTTAAAATAACAGGTAATGATTTTAAATTCCCTTCTTTAATTTTTGCACTTAATTCATCAAGGCTTACTTTTGTTGATTTGCTTAATTCTTTTTGTCTTAAATATTCGTGGCGTTTTTGTGCGTAATCTCTTGCTTCTTTATCAGTCGCAACACTAATTAATGTCTCACCTGCATCAGGAATTTCATTAAGACCCATAATTACACCGCACTCGCCTGGTAAAATCTCTTTTAATGCGTTACCTTTGCTATCTGTAATGCTTTTTACCCTACCATAAGCAATGCCTGCTACAACGGTATCTCCTACTCTTAGCGTTCCATTTTCCATAATCACAGTAGTTACTACACCACGACCTTTTTGTAAAGAACTTTCAACTATATTTGCTTTTGCAGCTGTATTCTTATTTGCTTTAAGCTCTAAAATTTCAGCTTGTAATAAGATAATTTCAAGTAAATCTTCAATTCCAGTTCCCTTTAAAGCACTAATATGAACGAATTCATAACTTCCACCCCACTCAGTTGGCATAATATCAAGCTCTGCTAATTGAGTTTTAACTCTATCAGGGTTTGCTGCTTCTTTATCTATTTTATTAACAGCGATGATGATTGGAACACCCGCTGCTTTTGCATGCGAAATTGCTTCTTTTGTTTGTGGTTTTACACCATCATCAGCTGCAACAACAATAATTACTATATCAGTAACACTAGCACCCCTAGCTCTCATCGCCGAAAATGCTTCGTGACCTGGAGTATCAATAAAGGTTATATTTTTACCATTTTTATTAACCATATAAGCACCAACGTGCTGAGTAATTCCACCTGCTTCGCCACTTGCTACACGACTATTTCTAATATAATCAAGCAAACTTGTCTTACCATGATCAACATGACCCATAATTGTTACAACAGGAACTTTAATATCTTTTAATTCTTCTTGATTTTCTTCATAATCAGCAACATAATCAAATTGTGCAGTCTCATCAAAAAAGCTTATTTCAATTCCAAACTCAAGTCCTAAAATCTCAATAGTTTCTTCATCTAAGAAATCATTTTTAGTAGTCATCATTCCTTGCATAAATAATTTTGAGATTAATTCGCTATCTTTTTTACCTAACTTCTCTGCTAATTCATAAAGTCTTATTTCTTTAGGAATTTTAATACTTGTAATTTCTTCGCTACTTTGTTCTTTTTTATATGCTTTTGATTTTTTACGGCGAGACCTTGCTATTGAAGTATTTGTAAATTGATTGATTTGGTTATTAAATGCACTTCTTAATGAAGTTTGTGCCTTTGCAGGCTTTTCAATATCTTCTTTTCTTTCATTAAATGAAAAATCAGGCATAACCACAACATCATCTTCATCATCATTAATCTCTGCAAAATTAGTATCAAAATCCATCTTAGATGAACTTTCTTTTCTTGCTGCTGGAACTATTTTTTTAGCTTTTTTCTTTTTTAAGCTTTCATCTGTGCTAAATATTGAAGCAAACGATACGGGCTCTTTTGATTGAGCTTTAGGCTTAACCTCTTCTTTAACTTCTTCTTTTGCTGCATTTTTCTTCTTAATGATTACTAAGCCACGGCGTTTTTCAAGCCCACTTCTTGCAAGACTTACAGGTTCTTCTTGCACTAATTCTTCTTTTGCTATTTCTTTGCTTTTCATTTCTTCTTTAACTTCTACCTTAGTGATTTTTTCTTCTACTATTTTTTCTTCTTTAGTTTCTTGTTTATCTTCTTTGGTTTCTTCTTTAAGAATTTCTTTTTGTTTGCTTTCAGCTTTTTTTGTTTTTTCAATCTTTTCAGTCTTTGTACTTTTTTCAGCTTTTTCAGTTTTACTTTTTGTTGTTTTAGAAGTAGTTGATTTTGTACTAGATTTTTTGGCACTTTTACTTGATTTTGCAACTTCATCTTTTAAAATTTGTTGAATTGTTCCATTTTTTAAATACTCATATATTGCTGCTGCTACATCTTCACTTACAGCTTTTTGAGGTGATTTATAATCAAATCCTAATTCATTAATTTTTTCTAAAGTTTCTTTATTTTGATAACCTAATTCCGCTGCTATTTCACTAATTTTTATATTCGCCATTTAAAAACCTTTCTTTTAATTTACTAGCAAGTTCTTTTTTATCTATATTAATTTTTATAACTTTTTGCAAAGACTTTAAAAAATCACTATCATCTTTTTTAAGGCATTCATCACATAAATACATACTTCTACCGCTATTAAATTGAAATAAAACTTCATTTAAAGACACTTGAAAACGCTTTAAATCAGTTTGATTTTTTCTAATCTTGCAAATAATACACATTCTAATAGGTTTTGCTTTTTTCATAATCTTTTAATTTTAATTGTTTTTGCTTAACAGAAGTCTTAAAAGCTTTATTTTCAAACATTTTAATTTTCTATTCTAAATTCTTTAAAAGATTTAGAATAGAAAGAATAAAAATTAAGATTTAGATTTTTCCATACGGCGTCTTAGAGTTGGGTCTAAATAACGCTTTCTAATACGAATATTAATTGGAGTTACTTCTACTAATTCATCTTCTTCAATCCACTCCATAGCACGCTCTAAAGTAGGTTTTCTAGGTGGAACTAATTTAATAGCATCATCACTACCACTAGCACGAACATTGGTTAGGTTTTTACCTTTTATAGGATTTACATCAAGGTCATTCGGACGGCTATGCTCGCCTATAATCATACCAACATAAGTTTTTGCTTGAGGGTCTATAAATAAAACACCTCTATCTTGAAGATTCCATAATGAATAAGCTAATGCAACACCATTTTCCATACTCACTAATGCTCCGTTTTGGCGTTTTTCAACACTACCAACAAAAGGTCTAAATTCCATAAAACTATGATTCATTATACCTTCACCTTTTGTATCTGTTAAAAACTGACTTCTAAATCCAATTAGCCCACGAGCAGGAATTTCAAACTCAAGTCTAGTTTGTCCATCTCCTGTTGGAACCATACTTTTCATCTCAGCTCTTCTTCTTCCAAGCTTTTCAATAACCGTTCCACTAAACTCATCAGGAACATCAATAACTAGATTTTCAAAAGGCTCTGTTTTAACTCCATTTTCAATTTTTACGATAACTTCAGGGCGTCCAAGACAAAACTCAAAACCTTCTCTTCTCATATTTTCAGCTAAAATCGTAATTTGTAATTCACCACGACCGCTTACTTTAAACTTACCTTCGCCAATATTTTCATATTTCATAGCGATATTTGTCTTCATTTCGCTTTCTAATCTTTCAGCGATTTTATTACTTGTAACATGCTTTCCTTCAGTTCCTGCTAAAGGTCCATCATTTACGCTAAATACAACGCTTAAAGTAGGTTCTTCTATATGCAGTGGGTCAAGTGGCATAGGATTGCTAGGATCAACTACGCTATCTCCAACATCTAAAGCATCAAAACCTGCAATTGCTACGATATCTCCTGTGCTAGCACTATCAATATCCATTTTTTCTAAACCTAAAAATCCAATTAGTTTTGAAATTCTTCCTGTGTGTTTTGTCCCATCAGCCTTAGCTAACATTACATTTTGATTTTTTGAAATTGTTCCATTGAAAATTCTAGCAATTCCAATTTTACCAACGAAGTTATCATAACCTAATGTAAATACTTGTAATTGTAAAGGATTTTCATTACTACCACTTGGTGCTGGAACATGCTCAATTATCTTGTCAAATAAAGGTTGCATATCCTTACTATCATCATCTAATTCATTTTTTGCAATACCTTCTTTTCCAATTGCATAAATTACAGGGAAATCTAATTGCTCATCAGTTGCATCAAGTGCAGCAAAAAGGTCAAATACTTCATTAATTACCCTATCAGGTTCAGCTGCAGCTTTGTCTATTTTATTTACCACAACTATTGGTCTAAGACCTAATGCTAATGCTTTTTTAACAACGAATTTAGTTTGTGGCATAACACCTTCTTGAGCATCAACAATTAATAAAACCCCATCAATCATCTTTAAAACACGCTCAACTTCTCCACCAAAATCTGCGTGGCCTGGAGTATCAATTATGTTAATTTTTGTGCCTTTATAATTAATTGCTGTGTTTTTTGAAAGAATTGTAATTCCACGCTCTTTTTCAATATCATTACTATCCATAACGCGTTCATCAACTTGGTCTCTTTCGCTAAATGTTCCTGATTGTTTTAATAACTGATCAACCATTGTAGTCTTACCATGATCAACGTGTGCGATTACTGCTATATTTCTAATACTCAATGTTTTCTCCTTGATTTTAAAGTAAAAGTTTAATTAATTTAGGTTAATTTTTAAATATGAAATCACAAAAACTTGGAACGAATTTTGCTAAATCCCATTAAGTTTTAAACAAGGATTATTATGAAAGATTTATTAATTTTACAAGATGTAAAAAATCTAAATTCTAAAAAAGGTAAAGGCTCTAAAAAGTCTGGCGGAGAAGGTTTTGCTGATTTATTATTTAATCAAACCGATGTAAAAGATACTAAAAATTTATTGGTAATGCAAAATGTATTTAAAGCAAAAAATGAAATAAAAAATAAAGATGTAAAACAATTTAGTAATATAAATCTAGCTTCAACTTTATTAAATGAAAAAACAAGCAAACAAGAGCCAAATTTATTAGCAAGTCTTTTACAAAATCCAAAAACTCTACAAGATAAAGTATCAAAAATAGTGCAAAATGCAAAAGAAATGAATGAATTTTTACCTAAAAGATTGCAAATAAGTGATGCTGAAATTATGCAAGATATTAAGACTTCTATGGAAGATGTTGAATATGGAAAAGAACTTTTAGATGATTTGAATTTCGTTCAGATTTTAGATTTTTTAGACATATTAAAGCAAGATAAAAAAAATGTAAAATTAAATGATTTTTTTAACTTAAAAAATATTGTTAATAATAAAGCTAGTTTAGAAAGTTTTGCAAATACAAATAGCGTTCATTCATTAGTAGAACTTGCAAAAGAGCATAAATTAGGGCTTAGCAATATAACTTATGAAAAAATTAAAAATAATGAATATAACGAGCAAATTTTTGCTAAACCATATCCTAAATTATATGAGCAAAATTTCTTCTCACACGCATTAAACAAAAATACAAAAATTGAAGAGAATTTAAAAAATACTGAAATTAAAAAACCAAATTTAGAAAGTTTATTATCAGTAAAAAGTGAAAAAATTGTATCTAATAATACAAACGAACCTATTATAAACGCTGAAAAAACTCTAAAAACTGGAGCTTTAAATGAGTTATTAAGCAAAATTGCAAATGATGATAAAAAACAAACTAAAGATATAAAAGAAGAAGCATTTAAAATCGTTTCAAAAGATATAGAAACACAAAGTCCTAAAATCACTCCAAACACAATTAAAAATGATATAAAAGATATACAAATTCAAGCAAATAAAACTCAAATTCAAACCCAAGAAACAAAAGAAAATGAAAATAAAATTCTACCTGAAATAAATATAGTAGAAGAAAATTTGCAAGATAATTTAGATGAAAACTCAAGCCAAACTCAAGATAATAAAGAAAAGCTAAATCTACCACAAAATCTTAAAGTTGATTTTTTAAATCCTAATAAAGAACTTAGTAAAGAACAAACTAAATTAGTAATTGATAATTTTACAAGAGATTTTAAGGAAGAAATAGAAAAATTCAAAGCTCCAAGCCATAAAGTTAGCATTAATTTAAATCCTAAAGAATTAGGAGAAGTTAATGTTACTATGATTGCAAGGGGTAATAACTTACATATAAATCTTAATTCAAACAATGCAAATACTTTAAATCTTTTCATAGCAAATCAGCAAGAATTTAAAAATAGCCTTGTAAATATGGGCTTTACGGGTCTTGCTATGAATTTTGGAGATAAAAAAGAAGGTTCAAATCATCAAGAGCAGCAAAAAGCTCGTAAAAAATATGAAGAAATTGAAGAATTAGAAAGCACAAGCGATATGCCAAGCGGAATTAATGCTGTGCTTTATAGATATTTTTAAAGGGGTAAAAAATGTTGGTTTCAATTTTATTAATAAGTTCAATGATAATTTTAGCAGTAAGCTTTGCTGCTAAAATATATTTTAAAGATAGTTAAAATAATTAAAGCCTTTATTATTTAGGCTTTAATTAAATTCTTAAAATTATTTACAAATAAACATATCTATTTTTTGATTGTTAGTATTATCTATAAATACTGAAGTTCCGTTGTTAAATCCGTGAGTTTTGATATTGATTTTTATACCTTGACAATCTAAATCCTTACCTGAATTATAAATATTTAAAATCTCTTGCTTTAAAGCTCCACTTGAATTATCTAGGCTAGTGTATATAAAACCAACTATAAAAGTAACAACTATTAATGAAATAACAGCCACATAAAGCTTAGAATTAAAATGATTTTTATAATAAATGCAAACACCAATTAATGCAAAAAACAATATTAAAAATATTGCAAATCTAATCATTTTAAGCCCCTTAATTTATAGGTCAAATCACCTGCGTTAAATCCAACCACTACGCCTTTATCTAAAGTAATTTCTCCTAAATTACTAAATAATTTTAAAGAATTATCAACTCTTTTTATATCGTCTATGAAACAAGCATTAGGAAAATGCTTAGCTAAATCAATTTTAATTTCATCTTCATTAGCACTATAAACAGGCAAAATAAATAACTTTGAAAAACCTTCAAAACAAGTTTTAAAACCTTCTAAATTATCAAGCAATCTTGTGTATTTATGCGGTTGCCAAATCGCTATAGTATCATCTAAATTTAGTGCTTTTGCATAAGAAAATATGCCTTTTTTAGTCTCTCTTACTTCGGTTGGATGATGAGCGTAATCATCAATTATTACAAAATCCTTACTAGCATATAAAACATCAAAACGCTTTTTAATACCACAAAAATCTTTTAAATTTTGCTTAATCTCACTTAGGCTTAGCCCAACACACCTAGCAGCAAGTATTGCTAAAGCAGTATCAATAGCTATACATTCGCTATGACCTTGCACGCTAAAACGACCAAAATCTCTTAAATCAAAAGATATAAAAGGCAAATAATCCTTAACTTCAAATTCTAAGTTTTTAATATCTTCGCTAGGCACTAGTCTTTCACAATCTAAATCAATTGTAGCTAAAAACTCATCTTCAGCATTAATTACTCTAATTTTGCTTTGTTTTAAAAAGTCTGTATAAGCTTTATAAAAAGCGTTTAAATCGTGGTTATAATGCTCTAAATGTTCAGGTTCAGCATTAGTTACTATACTTAAAGCAGGATTTAAATTCAAAAACGAACTATCACTCTCATCAGCTTCAAAAACTAATTTTTCACTAGTTTTATACACCATATTTTTACCAGCTCTTTTATCCACTGCACCGATTATAAAAGAGCTTTGCAAAATATTTGCTAGGATACTACTTGTAGTGCTTTTACCGTGTGCACCTGCAACTGCAAAAAGCATTTTGTTTTCTAAAATAAGTGGCAAGGCTTCTTTTCTTGATAGAACTTTTATGCCTAGTTCTTTTGCTTTTTTTATTTCAGGATTGTTTTCACGAATTACTGCTGAATGCACTACTAAATCAATATCGTTGCTTAAATTTGATGCACTATGACCTATAAAAACCGCAATTCCTTCTGCTCTTAATTCTTTTACTAATTCACTCTCATAAACATCGCTTCCTAAAACACTAATTCCACGCTCATTTAAAAATCTAGCCAACGCACTAAGACCAATGCCACCAATACCGATAAAAAATATTTTTTTCATAAAAATCCTTTAAGAAAATGCTAGAGCAATCAAAATTAACCCTGCTCCTAATAATTGTAAAATTGTAAATACTTCTCCATAAAAACTTCCTAAAATTCCAGCCGAAATTGGCTCAAGTAGTAAAATCAATGCGACTTTACTTGGATGAAGGTGCTTTTGAGCATAATTTTGAGCAAAAAAGCAAAATATTGTAAATATCAATGCTGATACTAAAATAAGTATAAAAATCTTAGAATTTGAAATAGGAATTAGACTTAAATCAGCAAAAATTAAAGCCGATAATAAATACATTATCGTGCTACCTATAAATTGAAAAAATATAAAGGTATTTAAATCATTTGATTTTAAAAATTTATCATTTAAAGCCACTAAAAGTGCAAAAAACACAGCACAAATTATCGCTAAATATTCGCCTTTTCCAAAATTATCAAAATTCGCATCACTAAATAAAAACATACCAAAACAAGCAAGTAAAGCTAGGAAAAATATCTTAAAACTAAGCTTTGCTTTGCTTATAAAAAAGCATAAAAATGGAGCAATAATTCCTTCTAAACCAGTTAGAAAAGCCACATTAGAGCTTTGAGTAAAGCTTAGTGCTTGGGTTTGAAAAATAAAGGCAAACGCCATACAAAAACCAGTGATTAATCCGTATAAATAAGTATTTTTGTAATGCTTTAAAATATCATTTTTCACCAAGAAAAAAAACACAATAGAAGCTAATAAAAATCTATAAAATAATAATTCATAGCTATTTATATAGTTTAATACCCACTTAGTAGGTAAAAACGATGCTCCCCAGATAACTACAGCAAATATTAATAAAAAAAATGATTTTTCTTGATGGTTCATAAATTAAACTTATTAAGATTTAAAATATCTTTTGAAAAATCAAAATAATATAAATAATCAAGTTTTACTTCATAACCTGCTAGATATTTTAATGCCAAAATACTTGCAAAAGTAGCACTAAACATAACAAATGGAGTTGCTTGGGGTTTTATCCTTTTTATTTCATTTTTGAATGCTATTTTTTTATTTTTTACAATACTAGCACTTATGAAAAACTCTTCAACACTAGCAAAAATCCAAGGAATATTATTAGCTTTAGCGTAATTATCAATTTCAGCTCTAACTGATAAATTATCAGTCGCATCCATAATCAAATCAGCACTAGGTTTAGTAGCAAAAAATTCTGCCGCACTCATTTTATAAGTTTTTATATCACAAAATGAACGCTCTTTTAATTTATTAAAACAATCAACCTTAGCTTTACCTTCATCGTTAAAATTAAACATAATTTGCCTTTGAATATTGCTAAAGCTAACTATATCAAAATCAACTACACTAATACTCTTTATACCACTACTAGCAAGTGCGTATGCTATACTTGAGCCAAGACCGCCTGCACCTATTATTATGATTTCTTTGTTTTCTAAATTCTTTTGCTTATCTTTTAATAATAAAGTTTGTCTTTCATAAAAGTCGCTTGTTGATTTCATTTCTTACTTCCTTAAATTGCCAAAATTTAGCAGCTTCACTAGGTTTGCTAATTTCAGAAATTAATACTTCTTCAGCGTCGCTTAATTCTTGAACTATATCTCCATAAGCATTGCATAAAAAACTATTACCATAAAAATTCCACTCTAATTCATCTACTTCGCTAACACCAATACGATTTATTCTTAAAATATTAGTATTATTTAAAAATGCTCTCATTTTAATAAGTTCGCACCATCTAGAATTTGAATTATAAGTATTTGCCGTAGGAATTATCAATAAATCTAATTCATTTGCCTTTTTAAAAAACTCATCAAAATGTATTTCATAGCCAAATAAAACGCCTATTTTAAAATTATCACATTTAAAAGTATGTAATTTAATAGCTTTTGTTGAATTTATAAAAAAATCCTTTTCATTCCAATGTGAATACGGCATAAAAACTTGCTGATTTATATATTTGATTTTACCTTTATTTGCTACTAAGCAAGTTTTATTAAAACCTTTATTAGTGCTAAGAATTATAGGAGCAACTATACATAAATTATATTTAGCACTATATTCTTTTAAGGCTTCTAGTTTTACCTTGCTTTGCTCTTTTACTAAATCAACTGGCATTTGCTTTAATTCAGTAAAAAAATTATTTAAAACATACTCGCCTAACGCTACTAACCTAACATCTTTTTGCTCGCAAATCCTTAAATAATAATCAAGCCTTGCATTGCTTAAAGCCTGAGTGCTTAGTTGAAGTGCTGCTATTTTCAAAATGGCAATCTTTCTGTATCAATACTTAAAGAATTATTTTGTTTAGTTTGTTCAAATTCTTCAATATCTTTACTAGCCTTATCTAATAATTCTCTAGCTTCGTTTATTAGTTTCATACCATCTTTATACGCATCTACTAAATCAAATAAAGGCGTTTGCTCATCTTCAATTATTTTTAATTTTTCATCTAAAATTTCACAGATTTGTTCGTAAGTTTTTTTCATTGATTTACCTTATAATTTGGTGCTTCTGCAGTGATTGTTACATCATGAACATGGCTTTCTTTAAGCCCTGCACTAGTAATTTCTACAAATTCAGCTTTTTCTTGAAAATCTTTTATATTTATAGCTCCGTTATAACCCATTGAGCTTCTAAGACCACCAAGTAATTGAAACACTACATTTTTAATACTTCCAGTATGTGGAACTCTTCCTTCAATTCCTTCTGGCACTAGCTTTTCTTTTGCTGTTCCTTCTTGAAAATATCTATCAGAACTACCCTTTGCCATAGCCCCTAAGCTACCCATACCACGATACGATTTATATTGTCTTCCTTGATATGTGATAAATTCTCCTGGACTTTCATCAGTCCCTGCTAAAAGCGAGCCTATCATTACACTACTTGCACCTGCTGCAAGAGCCTTTGCAATATCTCCTGAATACTTTATCCCACCATCAGCAATTATAGGCACATTAAACTCTTTAGCAGCTTCAGCACAATCACTAATAGCAGTAATTTGCGGCACTCCAACTCCACTTACTATACGAGTAGTGCAAATACTACCTGGTCCAATACCAACCTTTATAGCATCTGCTCCTGCTAATGCTAAATCCCTAACCGCCTTAGGATTAGCGATATTGCCTACTATTACATCTATATTTAATTCTTTTTTGATTTCTTTTAAAGTATCAATTATGCCTTTACTATGTCCGTGAGCACTATCCATAACCAAGACATCAACACCTGCATTTACTAAAGCTCTAGCCCTATCAAGTTGCCCTACTCCAATAGCAGCACCTACTACTAATCTTCCTAATTTATCCTTATTTGCATTTGGATATTCTTTACGCTTTTTTAAATCCTTTATAGTAATAAGACCACAAAGAGTATTACTCTCATCTACTAAAGGTAATTTTTCTATTTTATTTTTACTAAAAATTACTTCAGCTTCATCTAAGGTGCAACCTTTTTTAGCAGTAATTAAAGGCATTTTTGTCATTACTTCATCAACTATTTTTGAAAAATCAGTCTCAAATCTCAAATCACGATTAGTTAAAATTCCTAATAATTTTTTATCATTATCTACAACAGGAACACCTGAAATACTATATTCATTCATAATAGCTAAAGCATCACTTACCTTTGCTTTAGTATTAACATAAACAGGGTCATATATAATACCACTTTCACTTTTTTTAACCCTGATTATTTCTCTTACTTGGCTTTCAATATCCATATTTTTATGAATTATTCCAATTCCACCAAGCCTTGCCATCATTATTGCAGCCTTGTGCTCTGTAACCGTATCCATAGCAGCCGAAATTAAAGGCATATTTAAATTAATATTTTTAGTAAGCTTTGTGCTAATATCAACTTCTTTTGGTAAAACTTCTGAATATTGCGGAACCAATAATACATCTTCAAATGTTAGAGCTTTTTTAATAATATTCACTGGATTTTCCTTTCGTAGTTTATTTTATTATAAGGGCTATTGATTAATTAAAGCCCATTTTAATTTCTTTAGAAAAATCGCTATTTAGTTCTTTTTGAATACTTTCTTTAAAATCATCTAATCTAAAAATTCCATCGCCTTGAGCAACTTTTATAGCAGTATTTTTAACAACCATTTTAATCTGTGCTCCACTTAATTCATAACTTTTTAAATCTTCTACTTTAAATCCTGATTCAAATTCCGCATTTTTTGGTAAGTGTAATTTCCAAATCTTCTCACGCTCTATTTCTGTTGGATTTGAGAATTTGATTTTATACTCAAATCTCCTTGAAAATGCTGGGTCTAAACTATCTAAAAAGTTAGTTGTAGCTATTACAATGCCATCAAATTTTTCTAGTTGTTCTAAGAAAATATTTTGCATTTGATTATGCATTAATTCACTTCCGTGACTTGCTACACTTCTAGTGCTTAAAAATTGATCGGCCTCGTTTAATAATAAAATAGGTGGAGTTTTAACGCTTTTGCTAATTATTTTATAATTATCAAAAATAGCACGAACATTTTTCTCACTCTCTCCTACATACTTATCTAATACTTTAGAGCAATCTAGTGTGATAATTTCTCTTTTTAAAGTTTTTGCTAAATAACTAGCACTCATAGTCTTACCCGTGCCTGGAGGTCCATAAAAAATTATATTAGCTCTTAAAATATCATCTTTTACTATGCCCCAATCTTTCAATCTTTTTGCCACACTTTTGGTTGAGCGTTTTTTAAGACTTGTTGCTAAATCGCTAATATCTTTACTAACTATTAAATCTATTTCATTTATTTCTAAATATTCAAAGAAATTTAATTCTTCTACAATAGCTTTAATATTTTCACCTTTATTTGGGAAAAAGTATTTTAAAGCATTATCACTTATAATAAATCTATTATCATTACCAACATATTCAATTAATTCATTGCTAAGCAACTTAGAATCATCACTTAATAATTCATAATTTCTAATCTTTTCTAATTGATACGGATTGATTATGCTTAATAATTCTTCATAATGAAGTGGTTTTTTAGAGCCTGTTAATTCTTCTTTTAATAAAGCCATTAATATAAGAGTTTCTTCGGCACTCAAATCATAATCTTTCATAATTTCATTAAAAGGATTATGAAATTTTGGGCTATTTTTAAGCCTTGTATTAATCAAATCAAGTCTTAAATCCGATGTTAAAAACTCTAATTTAATCCTAGCATCAATCATATCAAAGCAATCATTTAAATAAACGCTTAAATCAGTATAAGGCTTATGTTTATATTCTTCTAATTCATTATCACTAATTAATCTTGCTCCATCAAATTCATTAGCAAGGTTAAAAAATACATGAGCATATCTTGTAAGTGCTATTGACTGAAATAAAATAAGCCCTGCATTATCTTTATAATTAAACTGCTTTCCGCTTGCTTCTTGAATAAATTTTTTCTCATATAGCTCAACGAAATTTGGTAAATACGAAACCATTTGAGCAGTAGTATTAGCATTAAACGCATCTTCTACAATGCTATGAAACTTTATCCCAAAACGAGATTTTATAGTTTTATTTAGCATTGTTCTTAATATAATGCACGCTTCTTTAGATAGACCTTGATTTAATAACTTTAAATATAAAAAACTCTCTTCGTAATTATTACTTAAAAACTCTTTAATTTTTTCCAATTTCTAACTCTTTTTTTAATTCTTTTTTCAATACTTTTCCAGCAGCATTTTTTGGTAATTCGCACTTAAAAATTATAGTTTTAGGAACTTTATAATTTGCTAAATACTTTTTAAGATACTTTTGAATTTCTTGAGCGTTTAGTGTAGCACCTTCTTTTAAACAAACATAAGCAACAACGCTTTCATCTAACTCACTATCCTTAACACCTATAACAGCACAAGAATCAACTTCATCTAATTGCATAATAATATCTTCAATTTCTCTTGGATATATATTCATTCCTTTTGCAATTATTATGTCTTTTTTCCTATCTACTATATAAATAAATCCATCTTCATCAAGTCTTGCAATATCACCTGTTTTAAGCCACTCGCCTTCTATTACTTCATTGGTTAATTCAGGTTTATTGTAATAGCCTTGCATTACACAATCACCCTTTACGATTAACTCCCCTACTTCTCCGATAGGTAATTCTTTTAAATCATCATCTACTACTTTTACTTGATACCCGTGTAATGGCAAACCTACTGAATTAACCTTTTGCTTATCTAGGCGATTTACCGCAACTACTGGAGAACATTCGCTTAATCCATAGCCTTCTAAAACTGCGGTTCTTTTAAATTTTTCCTTATAGGCTTTAAGAGTTCCTTCACTTAAGGCACTAGAGCCTGATACTATAATTCTAATTTTATGAAACCACATAAAATACCAAGGTAACTTTGCCTTTAATAAAGCATTTAGTATCACAGGAACTGAAAATAATATCGTAACTCTTTTTAATAGAATTTGTTTTATAACATTTGAAAAAGGTAAAACAGAACGCTCAATTACAAGCGAACAACCCGAAAGTAAAGGTAATAAACAAACTGCTGTTAAAGTAAAACTATGAAACATAGGCAAATACGCTATGGCTCTATCTGATGATTTTATTTTAAAATCATGTTGAGCTGATTTGATATTTGATAAAATATTTTTATAGCTTAATAAAACTCCTTTAGGAAGACCTGTTGTTCCTGAAGTATAAATTATATGAACGCTATCATCAATACTAGCTTCACACTTAAAATTATAAACAGGTGCATAATCTAAATAACTCGCTAAATATCCATCTTTTAAATTATCATCAAAAGAATGGTATATTAAAATATCTTTAAATTCATTAGCTAATTCAGCAGCTTCTTTAATATCTTTTGAAACTATTAATAATTTTGCATCGCAGTCTTTAATAATATACTCATATTCTTCACATTTTAGCATAGTATTAATAGGAACTGCGACTGCTTTTAAAGATGCTATTGCAAAATATAAAATCATAAATTCTTTACAATTACTCATAATAAAAGCTACATTGTCACCACTTTTAACGCCTTGATTTTGCAAAAAAGCTATCATTTTATCTACATGAGTTTTTAACTCTTTAAAGCTTATTTTTCCATTTGCATCAAAAATAGCAACTCTACTTAAATTAGAATAATGTTCTAAGTATTCATAATAATTTTGCATTTACATCCTTTAATTAAAACTCATAATTGATACCAACATTTACAATCTGATTTGATTGATTTGAAAACTTACCTTTAGTCTGTATCAAAATATTATCAGTAACATTATTTACTTTAACATCAGCATAGTGTTGATATGCTCCCGCTCCTGTTACTTTTAAGTTTTTGTTTAATCTATATTCAAGTCCTAAAGAATACATATACATTCTACTATCTTTTGCTAAAAAGCTTATTTTCTCGCGTCTTACTGGACTATCTTCTGTAGAAAAACCTAGCATAAGCGATAATTCTTTATCATAGTTATATCTATAACCAAAGCTAAGTAATGTTGTATCTCTCCAACCTTGTTCTAAACTACTTTGTAAAAATGATGATAAAAAATACTCTTCAATAGCTTGCTTATCTTTAGGGTCTAAAGTAGCACCTATACTCATAGCAACTTTTTGAAAACCTTCAATAGTATTACAATCATTACCAGGTACTGCACACTTTTGCATAAATTGCATTGTTGCGAGCTTTAATGATTGTGGAATTTCTGGTGAATTTATTTTTAAATCCAATGTTTTTGCTTTACTCCAAAATGTTCTTCCCATATTAAACATAAACTCGTGTTTACCATATTCATAGGCAATACCAAAATTAGCATTAGCAGGATATAAGAAATTAGCACTCACATAACCATTATAACCAACTTTACTATCTTGAGTAGGTAAAGTTCCAACTATAGAACCAGTGTTAGGGTCTATTTTATATACTTCACTCATAAGACCAGCCAATCCAATACTCATAGCTGCTAACTCTTGAATAGACATTTGCATGGAATTAAATTGTTCTTGATTTTTTGGAGATAAATTATTTGCAAAATCAAACATTCCAAACTTTGACATTTTAAAATCAATATTACCTTCAAACTTATTTTTATAAGAAGAATTGTAAAGTAATGAAAATCTTAATTTATCATCAAAATATTTAGGAACATAAGTTAAAGATAATTTGTATCCAAATTTATAACCATTATCTACCCTAGCATCTCCTTCATATACCCAAGAATAAGGATGTGCATTACCTTTTTCATCAACCCAAACTCTATTTACACTACTAATATCTGTTGGAATATATCTAGGATTTTTTGCATTATCTTTTAAAATATTAAATTTGATTCTAGTATGATTTAATGTTAAACTTGCACCCAAACTTAATTCATCAATAGGCTTATAAGCATAGGAAATAGCTGCAGTTCCACCACGAATATCCATATTATTAGCAAGTGCTTTTGCATAATCACTATTCCATCCATAAACAGCAGCAAAATCAGTATAACCTGCAAATCCAACAAAATGTTGCTCGTTAATAGGATAAACAAATGCAAGTGTTGGTATAAAGAACGAAAACTCTTTTCCGTGTGCATCAGTGGCGTTATAATATGGTTCGCCATCTAAACCATTTACCAATTCATTTGTAAATCTTGAGCCAGCAGCATTGTAAAAATTTGAACTAAAATGCAATTGTGGATTTTGTCCTAAAAATCCCATATTTGCTGGATTTATAAAAGCCGCATCGGCACTAAAACTCTTTGCTAAATTTGAGCTAGATAAAGCTACTCCATCAGCACTCAATGGAACTAGCTTATAATTTGATGCTAGTAAGCTACCACTAACAACAAATGATAAGAAAACCTTATTCATTGACTCAATTTGTCCTTAATTTTTAAATAAAGTTTCGATTATATATTTTTAAAATTAATTTTTCTTTACAAAGGATAATTTTTACCTTATTAAGCTAATTATACAAATAAATGTAGATTAAAAATATTTTGAGTAAAAATAAAGATTAAAAAGTGATGTTAAATTACTATTCAACACCACTTAACATAGGAACAAAAGTGCAAGAATCAAGAATGATTTCTTCTATTCTATCTTTATGCTTAATATACTTAGTAATATATTGTTTATTTTCATTTCCAACAGGAGCTACTAAAATTCCACCAACTTCAAGTTGAGTAAATAATACATCAGGAACTTTATTTGTATATGCAGATAGTAAAATTCTCTCATAAGGTGCATAATTTTTAAGCCCATTATTTCCATCGGCGTGGCGAACATATACATTTGCCTTGATTGTATCAAGATTTTTTATTGCTTTATTTGATAATTCCTTTATTCTCTCAAGAGAAAAAACTCTTCTAATAAGATTACTCAAAAGTGCAGCTTGATACCCGCTACCACAACCAATCTCAAGCACACTATCAGCACCAACAGGCTCTAGTGCTGCTGTCATCTTTGCTACTGTTATTGGTGAGCTAATCCATTGATTTGAGCTAAGCGGCATTGCGTGAAGCTCATAAGCAAAATTACTCATAGGCATAAAAATTTCTCTTGGTGTATTAGCAAATGCTTGTTTAATCTCATTGCTAATATTAACTTCATTTGCAATATTTTCAGCAAGTCTAGCACATTTTTGCTGTTCGTAAATATCCTTAAAAATCATCAAAACTCAAGCTTCCTTTACTATAATTTGTAACTTTACTTTCAAAAAAGTTACTCTTTTGGTCGTTAAATTTAGAAAAGTCATCAACCCATTTAATAGGATGTTTTGCATTATATTTTTTATCAAGTCCGATTGAGCTAAGTCTTAAATCTACTAAATAATGAATATATTCAGTAATTATATCATCAGTAAAGCCCATAATTTGATTTTGAGTAATGTATTTACCCCATTCAATTTCAAGCTCTGCAGCTCTTTCAAACATTTCATAAATTTTAGCAATTGTTTTTTCGTTAAATAAATCAGGTCTTTCTTTTCTAACTGAATTAATCATATTTTGAAACAACAATAAGTGAGTGATTTCATCTCTTTGAATAAATCTTACCATTTGAGCAGAACCTAGCATTTTACCTGCACGAGCTAGTGCGTAAATTGCAGTAAAGCCACTATAAAAATAAATTCCTTCTAGAATTTGATTCGCAACCATTGCATATAGTAACTTTTCATCAGTTACATCTCCTGCAAGTTCTTCATATAAACTTGAAATAAAATCATTTTTCTTTCTTAAAGTAGCGTCGTGCTTTTCCATTTCATATATTAAATCAGTATCATCACAAATAGCTTCAACCATTACCGCATAACTTTTTGAATGATTTGCTTCTTCGTAAGCTTGTCTTGCTAATACTGCATTAATCTCTGGAGCTGTTATATAAGGGTTGATATTGTCAGCAAGGTTATTGGTTTGAAAACTATCCATAGAAATTAGTTGGCTCCATACTAAATCATACATTCTTTTTTCACTTGAAGTTAAATTACATTTATAATCAAGTGCATCTTTTGTAGTATCAACTTCTCTAGGAAACCAAGTATTAGCTTCCATTAAATCCCATAATTTTAAAGCCCACTCATATTTTGCTTTTGTAAAATTTAATATACCTTGTGGATTTCCACCAAATACTCTTCTTGATGTTAAATCTTCATTACTTTGTGGATTATAAATTCTTTTTCTATCCATCATTTGTTCTCCTTAAGGACTATTGTGTTTGAAAATAAATCGTGTATATATTGCCTATCTTTTCTAAAAAATGGAAATAAAATACCAAATAATAAAGAAAATGTAAGCACAAACAATACCAATCTAATAAAAACTTGAAATAAACTTGCTTTTTTACCATTTTTATTTCTTAAATGCAAACCTAAATATTTATACCCTAAACTCTGACCTTTAAAAAATAAAAGTAAAAATAAAACTAAAAGATAAGTAATGGTTGCAAATAATATAAAAGATTGATTTTGTCTATACTCACTAGCACTACCTACTAAGATATAGGTAGTGAAGTATTGTATTGGCATCATTATCATAAACATATCAACAATGCCAGCTTTTAATTTATCATAAAGGCTAGCTAAACTTACCTTAGCCTTTGCCATTTTTAAACTTTAAGTAATTGTGTTTCTTTTTCTTTAACTAATTCATCAGTCTTAGCTATTGCCGCATCTGTTAATTTTTGAACTTCATCGTAAGCTTTTTTAGCTTCATCTTCGCTTACTGCTTTATCTTTTTCTAATTTTTTTACAGCATCATTAGCGTCTTTTCTAATATTTCTAATAGCTACTTTGCATTTTTCTCCCATTGCTTTTGCAGCTTTAGCATTTTCTTCTCTTTGCTCTTTAGTCATTGGTGGGAAAAATAATTTAACTCCATCAGCATCAGCATTAGGATTTACACCGATATTTGCTGCTTTTATAGCAGTATCTATAGCCTTAATCATAGATTTTTCCCAAGGACTAATAGTAATTGTCGTTGCATCAGTTGCTAACACGGTTGCAACTTGATTTAATGGAGTTGGAGTTCCATAATAATCTACAAAAACATTATCTAATATAGAAATATTTACTTTACCTGTTCTTAAAGTCATAAAATCTTTTTTTAAAGAATTGTGAGCTTTTTCGTTTTGTTCTTTTTGTTTTGAATAAATATCATTTAACATTAGTATTCCTTTTATTTAATTGATTCTGGTAATGCTTTAGGCTGATTAGTGTCATTAAGTTGTTTGCTAGCATTTTCTAGTTTATTTACTAGACTTTCACCAGTTTTAGTGTTATAACTATAGCTTAAATAAATAGTATTAGCTACTAGCAAAACTCCTATAATAAAAGTAAATTTTGCTAAAAAACCAGCAGGACCTTTAGCTCCAAATAAGCTCTCATTAGAACCACTATAAGCACCTAAGCCTATACTTGAGCTTTTTTGCATAAGAACGCAAGCACAAATAATAACTACTAAAATAAATTGAATTGCGATAAAAATTGTGTTCATATTACTTCTTTCGTTTAAAAATAAAGTTTGTATTATATGTTATAAAATTTAAAATAAGTTAAAGCCTTCAAAATTGAAGGCTTAAAAATTAGTCTCTAATGCTTCTTAAGATATTTAATAAAGATATAAATAAATTAATAAAGTCAAGGTATAAAGCAATTGCACCTTGAATTGGTGTTTGATAAGCTCCACGAATTATCATTTGAGTATCATAAATGATAAAGAAGCTAAATACTATTGCTCCAACACAAGAAACTATTAAATGTAAAAGGTGGCTTTGGAAAAATAGATTTAATAAAGACGCACCTATCATAATTAATAAAACTATAAAAAATCCTTTAGCAAAAACGCTAAAATCTCTTTTGGTTGTAAATGCAAAAACACTAAGACCTGCAAAAGCTAAAGTTGTTAAGAATAAAGCTTGAGCAATAATTGTAGCACCTGCTTGACTTTGTAAAGTAATATAAATAATTCCAGTAAGGCTTAATCCACTAATAAATGCAAATGCAAATAGCATAGCAATAGCACCATTAGTTACCTCACTTTTTCTATTTAATATCATAATTAAGGCAATTTCTACTATAAGCGTTCCTATACTAGCCCAAATATTGCCAACTAAAAAACTAGCTAAATAAGTAGCACCTAAATAAGCTCCTAAAGTAGCTGCAACTAGTGAAAGTGCAAAATACATATATGTATCTCTTACAAAAATAGCAGCATCTGAGCGAATTGCTGAACTAGCACGAGTTCTTTCGTATAAACTCATAATTGTCTCCTTGTTATTATTAAATGCACTTGATTATAACTAAGTTAGTTAATATCTCATTGAAATTTTTTTATATAATTTCGCTTTTTAACAAGGATAAAAAATGGATAAATTAATAAAAGGCGCATTGCAATTTATGCAAGAAGGGTTTTTAGAACATAAAGACTTATTTAAAGATTTAAAAGAAGAGCAAAATCCACATACATTATTTATAGGTTGTGCTGATTCAAGAGTAATTCCTAATCTAATAACTTCAACAGTTCCAGGAGAATTATTTGTTGTAAGAAATATAGCAAATATTATCCCACCATATCGTGTAAAAGATGAATATTTAGCAACAACTTCAGCTATTGAATATGCTTTATATGCGTTAAATGTTGAAAATGTAATAATATGTGGGCATAGCAACTGCGGTGGATGTAAAGATATTCCTAGTAAAAAAGCAGAACTTTTACCTAACGTAAAAAAATGGGTTTCTTTAATTGATGATATTAAACAACAAGTTGATTTTACATTAGAACTAAACCACTACGAAGGCCAATACGCATTAAGGTCTTGGATGATAGAAAAAGCAAATATTTTAAATAGCTATGAGAATTTATTAGGCTATCCTGAAGTTCAAAAAAGAATTGATGAGAATAAATTAAAAATTAGAGCTTGGTATTTTTTAATAGAAACAGGAGAAATCTATGAATACTGCCCTAATGACGGGCACTTTAAGCCATTAAAGGATATTAAATGAGAATTTTATTTATACTATTATTTGGGGTTTTTTTATATTCTAATGAGCTATTAAATAATATTGATAATTTTTCTACTAAAAACATAAAAATAGAAGAATTAAATAAATTTTTAGCTGATGAAAAAGATGAAAACAGCCAAAATAAACTCAAAATAAATTCTGAAATCAAAGAATTAAAAAATGAAAAAAATCAAATCTTAGCAATATTTCCAACCCTAATTACACCAGAGAATTTAGACAAAAACATATTAAAAGATATTAAAAAAACTAATAATGATAAAATTTTACAAGCAGTAGAACAAAATTTTTATGAATGTTTATTAGAAATTATTTCTTATCTAAATTCTAAAGAAGAGCATAAAACAGATTTAAAAAATCTAATAGATGAACGCATAAAAACGATTAGTAATTATACAAGTGATAACCAAGAGGTAAAAATTAAAATCAATTCTTATACAGAACTTTTAACATATCTTAGACTAAATACAGATATATTTACCACTAATGATATTTTTAAGCAACTAGATACTAATAAATTTTTAAGCAAATTTAATTCATATTTTCCAGAAGAAGTAAATAATTATATAAATCCTGGTAAAGTGATAATATGCACTCTTATAATGCTATTTATATTTTTATTAAAAAAATTAGTTCTTAAAATAATTTTTACAATAATTTTAAGAGTATTTAAGAAAAACCATGATGATCATTCATTGCAATTATTGCAAAAATCAACAAAACCATTAATTGCTTTATTTTATATATATGGTTTATGGTTATGTTTTCTAATAGCGTTCTATCCTGCTCCAATTATGACACTTATACTAACGCTATTTGGCATTATTAATACTATGGCATTTACTTGGTTATTAATAACTATCTTAGATGGATACGGAGTAATAATTATTTCAAAAATTGCTAAAAGAAGCGGTAAAAAAGAAATAATAAATCTTATGCTAAAAATACTATATTTTATAATAGTCTTCATAGCTATATTAATCATACTTGCTAAATTAGGTTTTGATATTTCAGCAATTATTGCTTCATTAGGTATTGGTGGTTTAGCAGTTGCACTTGCTGCAAAAGATATTATCGCTAACTTTTTTGCTTCTGTTTTAATGTTATTTGATAATTCATTTTCTCAAAGTGATTGGGTAGAAATTAACGGAATAGAAGGAACAATAGTTGAAACAGGTCTTAGGAAAACAACCATAAGAACTTTTGATAACTGCTTAGTATTTATCCCAAATTCTACGATATTAAATGGAAACATAAAAAATTATTCAAAAAGAAAATATGGTAGAAGAGTAAGAATGAGCGTTGGCTTGACATACGACGCAAGCACAGAGCAAATACAAAATTTTATAAACGATATAAAAGAATTGCTGACAAGCAATAATATAATTGCTAACGAAAACGATGATGTATTTCAACACAAAAACAAAAATTATTACAAACAAAATTTAATTTCTGTCAATGATTTAGAAGGCTTTAAATCATCAATTTATGTTTGGCTAGATGATTTTGCTGCAAGTAGTATCAATGTAGAGCTATACTTTTATATAAAAAGCGTTAGTGCTAAACAATATTATGATGAAAAAAGCAAAATATTAATGGAAATTATGAAAATAGTTGAGAAAAATGGTCTAAGTTTTGCTTTCCCTTCAACTAGCCTTTATATTGAAAAACTTCCAGATACAACAAAATAATTCAAATATCCTATTTTAAATTCAAGAATTTAAAATAGGAATTTTAATTTTATTTTTAAATTATTAAATAATAAAAATTATTATTTTTTATAAACTTTTATTTATTTTTTTTAATTATTATCAGAGTAAATATCGCTTTTAAAACCTTTACAATTCTTTAAATCAAGCATTTTTTACTAAGAATGTTTTATTTAATTTATTTAAAAGGAGAGAAATGTTATCAAAAATAAAAAACAACGAACTTTTACCTGCATTTTTATTATTATTTATGACATTTTTAGCAATATTTTTAAAAAATTCTTCATTTAGTGAATTTTACAATGCTTGTTTAGAAGCTAGAGCATCTATTAGCTTTTTAGATTATTCTTTAAGCAAACCATTGTTTTTATGGGTAAATGATGGATTGGTTGCTATATTTTTCTTTTGGATTGGACTTGAAGTAAAAAAAGAAATTCTATGCGGAGAACTAAATACAAATAGCAAAAGATTATTACCGCTTGCTGGTGCTTTAGGTGGAATTATGGTTCCTGCTTTAATATATTCTATATTTAATTTTTTTGATACTTATAGATTAAGTGGATTTGCAATTCCAACAGGAACTGATACAGCGTTTGCTATTGCTATTTTATTAATGCTAAAGAACTATGTTCCAAATAGTGTAAGAGTATTTTTATTAAGCCTTGCAATATTTGATGATATTGCTGCAATTATTATAATTGCGATATTTTATACAAATGACCTTTTATATATTTCTCTTGTTTTAGGCTCTATTGGTGTTGGGTTATTATTTATATTAAATATTTTCCATTGTACTTACAAAATGTTTTATTTAATAGTAGGTGCTTTTATTTGGGTTTGTGTTTTAGAAAGTGGGGTTCATACTACTTTAGCTGGAATGCTTTGTGCATTTTTTATCCCTTTACATACTAAAGACAATAAAGAATTTTTAGAGCAAATTATGCACGATTTAACCCCTTATGTAAATTATGCAATATTGCCTATATTTGCTTTATTTAATGCTGGGGTATTGCTTGAGTTTAATTTAGACAATTTAAATAGTGTATTTTTTGGAATATTTTTTGGTTTATTTATTGGAAAACAATTAGGAGTATTTAGTTTTTGCTTACTTGCTAATAAACTAGGTGCAACCTTACCATCTAGCAAAAAGATTTTATACGGAGCTAGTATATTAACAGGAATTGGCTTTACAATGAGCTTTTTTATAAATACATTAGTTTTTGAAGGAAATGAAGCAATTTTTAATAGTGCAAAATTAGCAGTTTTAAGTGCTAGTTGTTGTTCTGCTGTGCTTGGATTTTTATGGTTAAGATTTAAGATTTGAATTCAGAAAAATCTGAATTCAAATTCTTACTTGCATTTATAGCCTTTAACTGCAAAGAATAAAATATATAAATAGCAAATCGCAGGAATAATGAAAGATATATGTAAATTAACAATATCAGCAAGCATTCCTTGAATAGGAGGGATAATAGCTCCACCAACGATTGCTATACAAATAATTCCTGAAGCTTGAGAAGTGCAGCGACCAAGTCCATTTGTAGCAAGTGAAAAAATAGTTGGAAACATAATAGAGTTAAAAAATCCAACACCTAAAACTGCGTAAGCACCCAATTCTCCACCAATTAAAATAGCACACAATAAAAGCGTCATAGCAATAACTGCATTGAATGCTAAACAATAAGCAGGTTTAATATAATTCATTATATAACTTCCAATAAAGCGACCTACCATAGCTCCACCCCAATAATAAGCTATCATACTAGCACCTTCTACTTGAGTGATATTTAAAATAGGCATTAAATAAAGAATTAAAAATGAGCCGATAGCAACTTCAGCACCAACATAGCAAAAAATCCCAATAGCACCTAAAACTAAGTGTTTATATTGCCAAGCACTTGTTCTTGTATCGTGTGCGTTTTCGCTGATTTCTTCTGCTGTAATTCTTACATCAGGTAATTTTATGAAAAACTTCACAAAAATTCCTAAAACAATTAGTGCAACTGCAATTCCTAAATAAGGTAATTGAACCGAGCTTATTTTTTCTTCTAAGCTTAGATTTGCAGTTGAACTTAAGATAAATAAGCTACCAAAAAATGGTCCAACGGTTGTTCCAAGTGAATTAAATGCTTGAACTAAAGCTAAATTTCTTGCTTCTTTACCACTAGGTGATAATAAAGTAACGAAAGGATTTCCTGTAACTTGAAGTAACACTACCCCACTAGCTAAAACAAATAAAGCACCTAAAAATATAGCATAACTATGAGTTCCTGCTGCAGGATAGAATAAAATAGCACCTAATGCGGCTAATAAAAATCCACCTACAACACCATTTTGATAGCCAATTTTTTGAATTAGCTTACCAAAAAATGCAGAAGTTATAAAATACGCTCCAAAAAAGCAAAATTGAACTAAAGACGATTGAAAATAAGTTAATTCAAAAAGTTCTTTAAGATGTGGGATTAAAATATCGTTTAAAACGGTTAAAAAGCCCATCATAAAAAATAACGCTGTTAAAATAACAAGCGAAAATGAGTTGTTTTGCGTTCTCATAATAATCCTTTGATTAATTTTAAAAAGCTCATTTTAAAATAATTTTTAACATTTTTAATAACTTTTTGTAAAAAAATTCAAAAAGTGTGTAGTTTATACACATTTTAATGTTAAAACTGAAGATTTAAAAGCATTCACATCAGCTAAATCGTGAGTTACCATAATGCAAGTTAAGTTTAAATTGTTCAAAAAATCCAAAACAAATGTCCTAACACTAGAGCGTAAATTAGCATCTAATGCACAAAAAGGCTCATCTAAAAGCAATAATTTAGGCTTTTGAGCAATACATCTTGCAAGTGCAACGCGTTGTTGTTGACCACCGCTTAAAGTCTTAGGATAAGAATTAAAAAGATTTTTTATATCTAAAGAATTTAAAATATCTAAGGCAATTTGTTTTTTATCTTTACCTTTTATACCAAACATAACATTTTCTAATACATTTAAATGCGGGAATAAAGCATAATCTTGGAATAAAAATCCTATATTTCTTTTATAAGCTGGAATTTTGCTAATATTTTCATTATCTAAAAAGATTTCTCCTTGTTTTAGCTCGTTAAATCCTGCAATTAGCTTTAAAATTGTGCTTTTACCACTGCCGCTTTCTCCTAGTATGGCTAATTTTTCTCCTTGTTTTAGACTAAAGCTAAGATTTGTAAAAAGTGGCTTTTCGTATCCAAAACTCACATTTTTAAACTCAAAATAATTCATTTTCTTTCCTTAATCAAATTAAATATAACTAATAATATAAAGCAAGTTAATACAACCACAAGTGCAGGAGCACTAACCATAGCAAGCTGCTCATCACTTGCATATCTATCCATCTCAAACGAAAGGGTTTTAAAATCACTCGTAGCAAGCAAACTTGCTAAAGGCAATTCTTTAATTACTTCAATAAAAATCAATATAAATGAACTAAGCAAACTAGGAATTATCAAAACAAACTCAACCTTAAAAAAGCCTTTAAAAGGATTTATCCCCAAGCTATGCCTTGCATTAGTTAGTGAGCTAGGCAGTCTATTAAGCCCTGAATTAATTGAATTAAAACCTAATGATAAAAATCTAACAACATAAGCAAATATCAAAATCACAGGACTTAAGGTTAAAAACAAACTCTTATTAATTCCTAAGTAAGCATAAAAAGAAGCCAAACTTCTATCTATGAAAATAAACATTACAAGCATACAAACAGCCACAACAGAACCAGGAATGCTATAGCCCATATTTGCTAAAGAGCTTATTATTAATTTTGATTTATTGTTTTTAAAGCGTTGATTTGCCGCTAAAAATAAAGCAATTATCAAAATAATCACACTAGAAGCTATACTTAAAAAAAAGCTATTTTTACTAAGTGCAAATAAATTAGCATAATCAACATCAAAATAACTTCTCTTAAACCATATTAAAATGTGAATAACAGGCAAAATAAAGCTAATAAATAAAATTATAAAAAACAAGCTAAGCACAATTATTTCGGCTTTTTTGCTAAGTTGTGTCCTTGTTAGTGCATATTGTTTTGAGCCTAATTCATAAGGTCTTTGAGTGATTTTCTCAATAAATAAGATAAAAAATACTATTAATAATAAAATCACAGCTAATTTAATAGCAGCATTTAAATCCCCATATCCAATCCAAGCTTTATAAATACCTGTGCTAAATACATGCAGACCATAATAATTCGGCGCTCCATAAGCATTAAGTGTCTCCATAGCACACAAACTTGCACCAGCTACAATAACAGGTCTTGATAAAGGCAAAATGACTTTAAAAAATATCTCAAATTCATTTTTACCTAGACTTCTTGCACTATAAATTAAACTAGAAGCAAATCTAGCTAAAAATCCCCTTGCAAGTATGTAAGTATAAGGAAAAAACGATATTGAAAATACAAAAATAACTCCATAAATATTCATCATATCAAAATGGATTTTAATATTAAATGTATCTCTTAAAAATATATTAAACCAAGAAAAATAAGAGAAAAAATCAGCATAAACATAGGCAAACAAATAGCTAGGAATTGCAAAAGGTAAAACCAAGCAAAACTTAAAAAATTTCCTAAATCTAAACTCATAAAAACTCTCAAAATAAGCTAAAAATACCCCAATAATCGTAGAAAAAATCAGGGTAAATAACAAAATAATTCCTGTATTTTTTAGATATTCTACTAAGTAGCTATCAAATAACACAGCCGTATTTTCTTTAATCGGCTGTGTTATAAAAAATATAATATAAAAAATAGGAATTAATATTATAAATAATATCAAATAAGCTAAAAAATCGCTTAATCTTCTCACTTCCATAAAGCCTTATCAGCTACTACTTGAGCGGTTTCAAGATTTTTTGCTATTTCGTTAAAATCAATTTCACTTGCTTTAAACTCACCCCATGATTTAACCACATCAGCAGGACTTGCTTCGCTATTTACTGGGAATTCATAATTTGTTTGAGCTAAAATCTCTTGAGCTTCTTTACTTACTAAAAACTCCATTAAAGCGGTTGCTTCTTTTACATTTTTAGCATATTTTGTAATACCTGCTCCACTTATATTTATATGCGTTCCACCATCGTTTTGATTTGGGAAGAATATTTTAAGATTTTTGAATACTTCTTGTTCAATCGGGTCTTTTGATACAGACATTCTACCTAGATAATAGCTATTCATAATAGCAATTGCCCCTGTGCCACTTACAATTGCTTTTGCTTGGTCTCTATCATTGCCTTTTGGCTCTCTTGCAAAATTAGCAACTAATTTTTTAGCCCAATCTTGAGTTTTATCAAGCCCATCTTTTGCTATCATAAATGCTATTAAATGGCGGTTATATGAAGCTGTTGAAGAGCGAGTTAAAACCTTACCCTTAAACTTCTCATCAGCTAATGCTTCATAAGTGCTAAGGTCTTTTTCACTAATTTGTTTTGGGTCATACACAAATACTCTAGCTCTATAGGTTACTCCTGCCCAAGTTTTGTCTTTATCACTAAATTTTGCAGGAACTTTTTCATCAACTATTTTTGATGAGTAAGGTTGTAATAAGCCTTTTGATTTTGCTTTGTATAAATCCCCAGCTCCAACTGTCATAAACAAATCAGCTTGAGTATCTTTGCCTTCTTGCTCTAATTTAGTTATAAGTGGGTCAATTTTATCCTGAACTAAATTAACCTTGATACCTGTTTTTGCTGTAAATGCGTCAAATACGATTTTATCCGAATCATAATGCCTTGAAGTATAAACATTCACCACACCATTTGCCAAAAGCACACTACTTGCTAGAATTGTTAAAGCTAACTTTTTCAATTTTTCTCCTTAAATAATATTTTAAAGTATTGAAATATTAGCAAGAAATTTATAACAATTATTATTTTTATTTTTAAATAAATTAAAAATTACTATCAATAATACTAAATTGCTAAATGATATTTAATTATAATAAAATAAGATACTTGAAAAAAAGGAGAAAAAATGAAAAAAATATTATTAATCGCATTAATTAGTGTGATTGCTTTTTCACAAGATTATTATAAAGAAGCTTTAAAATATCACAAATGTTTAGGCGTTGAATGTGATTTAGAAAAAGCAAAAGAACTATACATAATCTCTTGTAATGAAAAATCATATAAAGCTTGTAATAATTTAGCAACTATTTATAATGAAGAAAACAATCCAGATAGCTTACAAAAGGCTGAATATTATTATAAATTATCTTGTGAGTATAATAACAATGATGGAATTTCTTGTGGGAATTTAGGTATATTTTATTCTAATACTTTAAAAGATGATATTAAAGCAGAACCATATTTATTTAAAGGTTGTAAAGCAAACATAAAAGACGCTTGTATGCAATTAGCCTTCGTATATATAAATACAAATACTAACTTAGATAGAACCGCTAAAATATTTGAACATTATTGCAAGTTAAATGACCAAAATTCTTGCTTTAATTTAGGGCAATTATATTTATATAATGATAAGATGAAAAACGAAAAATTAGGTTTTGAAAATCATTTAAAAGCTTGTAATATGGATAATGCGATTTCTTGTAAAAATATAGCTATTTTGTATGTAAAACATAATAATTTATTTAAAGCGTTTAAATATTTTAAAAAATCTTGCGGCTTAGGAGAGCAAGAAGATTGCAAAAAAGCCTTAGGTATTGTTATATATTTTATTAAGAATTTAAAGAACTAGAAATAATTCTAGTTCTTTTTTACTTATTTACTAAGTGCTTTGCCTAAATCAAACGGCCACGCTTGATAGCCTGTTGTATCTTTTAATTGGATTTCAACGCTAGGAGTAGTTGAGCCATATTTAAATTCCATAATGTATGGATTTGGTGCTGAAGTGAATGCTCCATTTGCTAAATCAAAATTAGCCCCCGCAGTAGCCGAATATGCAAAAATTGAGTTTTTATCTGCATTATATTGAGCTAGAGAAGTTACAGGGCTATACCATTCATGACCTCTTTGTTTGCCGTATTCCCAAACTTGTTCAACGCTCATTTTTTTCTCATCTATTTTATAAACAACTGCACGAGAGTATTTATCAGTTGGAAACGCAGGTTGTTCCATACCACGACTATCTCCGTTATCAAATACGGTTATATAAGTAACACCTTTTTTACTTAATTCATGAATTCTATAAGCTGTGTGTTGAGTCCAAGTGAAGTCAAATCCACCTTCAGGATTTTCATATCCTGGACATTTACTATATTCATCATCACACTCAATTTTTTTACCTTTATTATCTACAGGTTGTAATAAGTATTTTTTAAACTCATCTTTCCAACCTTTGTGAGCACCTAAAATCCACTTGATTTTTTTATCACGACCAATTTTTACAACCGCATTTTGATGGCGAGATGAAATGATAATACTATCATCACTTGGGTCATAACTAACGCTATTTACATGAGCCCAGTTGCGACCTGCTCCAGTTCCAACAATATCTCCAAACTTATCACTACTATCAAGTTTTGCTAATTCTTCAGCACTTAAAGTTTGACCTGCTTTATTTGCATCAATATTTAAACATACCGCACCTTGGTCAAGAACTTTTAATGCTATATCTCTATATGGGTCAAGTATTTCGTATAATCTCCAATCATCAACCACATTACCATCTCTATCAATTTCTACAATAACATCTCTTACCGTTCTTACATTTTTACCATCAGGGCGAAGTGTATTTGCACTAGCAACTCTTAAAAAATAATTTCCATTAGCTGCAACATCAAGTTGGTGTGAATAGTCAATATAGTTTGCAGGTAAGCGACGATTGAAAATCTCTCTTCCCATTATGTCATATTTTGCATATCTTTGACCATATCCCCAAACTAAAGCACCATCAGTATCTTGTTTAAAGCCCATCATAACACCAGCCATAGTTGAGCTATCAAGGTCATAAATTGGAGTAGCTAACATATACCATCTAACTTCTCCTGTTGTATCAATGATAAAGTTTTGTGGATAGTAATTCCACTCTAATGCCCCACCTGTTGGGTTATTCCATACTACTTTAGTTCCTGCTCCACTTTTTTCTTCAATATTATTTACAAAATAAAGTCTATCTTTAAATTCTGGGTCAATTTTATTTACTTTAGCTTCACTAAATAATGCAGCTTTTTGGAATTTAATTCCACTAGCTTCTACATAAATAGCACTAGCATACATTTCATAAACTTCGTTTTCTACTCTTTCTTTTTTGCCATTTGCTTCTTTTGTATAACTAACCTTAACCGTATTGTAATAATTAGGATATAGTCCAAAAACTGGAATTCCGCCGTGAGTTAATAAAAATTTATTAGCAACATTATATTTTAAAGGAACTCCGTTTTCCTTAGGAACAATTTCAACACTAACATCACTTAATTTATAACCACCATTTTTAATAACTGCAGTAAGGGGAGCGATTTTATAAGGATTCATTACTAATTCACCGATTTTGCCTTGTTTGTGATAATCAGTCTTAGCACCACTAGCACCACCTATAGCATAAGCACTTGTTGAAAGAATTGCAGCTGCTGCAAATAAACTCAATACCTTTTTCATTTTAATCTCCTTTAAAAAATTAATACATTAACAATTACATTACTTAAATGCTTCATCTATATGAATAGGATAAGCACGATAACCTATAGTTCCACCCATATTTTTAAATCTTAATTCAAATAGCACTTCTTTTGTCTTATAATCAACTTCATTTAAAATTGGCTCAGTTACACCTGTTTTTGTAAGTAATTTTCCTAAACCTGCAGTAGCTGAATACATAAATACTGAATTTGTTTTTGGAAAATACTCAGTTATAGAAGTTATAGGGCTATACCAATCAAATCCCCTTTCTTTACCATATTCCCATACTTGCTCAACTGTCATTTTTTTCTCATTAATTTTATATATTACGCCACGAGAATATTTATCTGTTGGAAATGCAGGTTGTTCCATACCTCTAGTATCTCCATTATCAAATACACTAACATAAACTTCATCTTTATTTGACATACTTGGAATTACATATGCAGTATGTTGTGTCCAAGACCAATCAAAACCACCTTCAGTATTTTCATATCCAGGACATTTACTATAACCATCATCGCATTCAATTTTTCTACCCTTACTATCAACTGGCTGTAGTAAATATTTTTTAAATTCATCACCCCAACCTTTATGAGCACTCAATATCCATTTTATTTTCTTATCTCTACCTAGTTTTACAACTGCACTTTGATGGCGAATTGATAAAACAACACTATCATCTCTTTTATCATAATTTGCACTATTAATATGAGCCCAATTACGACCAACTCCAACGCCTGTAACATCACCAAATGGAGAATTTTTATCTTCTAAATCTTCCTTAGATGCAACCTTTCCAGCTTTTTCTAAATCCACATTTAAACACACTGCACCTTGATCAAGTACTAACAAATTTGTATCTCTATAAGGATCTAAAATATCATAAGTCTTCCATTCATCTAATACATTGCCATTAGAGTCTAGCTCTATAATAACATCACGAACACTTCTTACATTTTTACCATCTTTTCGTTTTTGATCACCACTTGCAACTCTAAGTATATATGTGCCTTTATCTGTTTCTTCTATGTGATGAGAAAAATCAACATAACCTAATGGTAAGCGACGATTAAAGATTTCTCTACCCATTAAATCATATTTCATATATCTTTGTCCCATTCCCCAAAGTAAATTACCATCTTTGGTTTGAACAAAACCCATCATATTACCTTTTTTATAAATATTATTTGGATCTCTAATTTCATCAGTTTTTAAATACCATCTAATATCCCCATTTGTATCTACCATCCATACATAAGGTTCTAAGTCCCACTCCATAGCACCGCCTGATGGATGATTCCAAACAGCTTCACCGCTATTTGGCAGTGATGCACGGATTATGTGATTAATTAAATAAAGATTATTTTTAAACTTATCATCAGATTTTTTAACAACTTCAGCATTTGGTAATATACCAGCTTGATTTGTGCCTGTTCCTAAATTATAAACTGGTGGAGCATAAATTTTATATTCTTCATTAATTTTTTCTGCATTTTCTTTACCTACACTTCTAGTATAACTTACCTTCACAGTATTTACATAATCAGGATAAAGTCCAAAAACAGGTATTCCACCATGAGTTAAAATATCTTTATTGCTAGGATTATATGAAATTGTTATACCACCATTTTCTTTACCAACAACACTAACACTAACATCTTTTATATCATAACCACCATTTTTAATAACAGCTGTAAGTGGAGCGATTTTATAAGGATTCATCATAACAGCACCAATTTGCCCAACCGCTTTATAACTAACTGGACCACTAGCACCACCTATAGCATAGGCTTGAGTTGAAAATATAGCTGCACCTAAAGCTAAACTCATTAATAATTTACTTTTCATAATAACTCCTAAATTCCAGCTGCCATTGAAGCAATTTTTGCTGCTTTAATAGCATTTCCACTAAAAAATAAAATCAAAGTAATAGCTATTACAATAATAGCACCAATTTTTGCACATTTGCAAGGTTTTGATATAAAGCCTATAAACATTGCTAAAAGTGCAACAAAACAACATACAAAGCATAATAAACATGCAATTGCCATATTCATAAAATGCAAACTAGGTATTAAATACCAACCTTGCGAATAAAATCCATCTTCAAAATCGCCCGCTTCAGTTCCTACAAAAAATTGTTGAAAAGAACTTAAAGTAGCATAAGCATCTTCAGGCACGATAGGATTATCAAGACCACATTCTCCAGTAGGTAAAAACCAACCTGGTGCTAATTCGTGTAAAGGCAATGCAAAAGGATATATTGGAATTTCTCTACAACCTTGCACTCCACCAAAAGCATTTGCATTATGCACTGCTTCGTGAATTTCATTTAAAGTTATACAAAATCCAAAACCTATTAAACAACCATAAAAACCTAAAGTATATCCAATAATTCTAGTTAGTTGATGTGGATAAATAGCTGCTATTATGCCACCTATTGCCATTACTATCATTGCATATCTAATATATACGCATTGTTCGCAAGGCTGCATATATAAATAATCTTGAAAGAAATAATGTGCTACACAAGTAAGACCTAATGTAACAATAACCATTAATATCCATAAAAGCCTACCTTCTTGTAGGCTTGTTAATTTATTAAGAAGCTTCATAGCAAAACTCCTTACATACTAAGTAATTCTTTAATAACCTCAACTAAAGCTTCAGGCGAGCCAATTTTTGAAATATTTACTTCATATTTTCCATTAACTACAAAACCTGGAGTTCCGAAATTCTTTGAAATAGGGTCAGCGATTTCATAAGAAGCAATGATTTCTTGAGCCTTAGGGGTAGCTAAAAACTCATCTAATTTTGCTTTATCAATTCCTAAAGCTTTTAGACCTGTTTCATAAAATTTATCTGGCTCAGCACCATTTCCCCATCTTTGATTTTTCTTAAAATAAGCTGAAAAATAAGCATCACTTACTTTATGGTGTAAGCTATGTGCGTCAGCAACTTTTCTTCCTGCTTTTTCATCTTCATTTTGTGCATAAGCTAAAACTTCAGCAGCTTGCTTGCCATAATCTCCCATAGTTTTTACTAATAAATATCCAACTTTTACATCAGGGAATGCAGCTTGGATTTTTTCCATAGTTTTTGCTTTATGATGCGAATAACAATGTGTGCATCTATAAGACCATACTTCATAAACTGAATTTTGAGCATTTGGGATAGGAGTGCTTAATGTAATGTATTCATTACCTTCGCTTAAAGCAAATAAATTACCCCCCCCCATTAGCATAGTAGCTAAAACCAATGAACTTGAAACTTTTTTTAAGACTTTCATCTTAATCTCCTTAAATTAAAATTATATTTTTATTTTAATTATTTAATTTTAAAATAAACTGAAAAATTATTTTAAATTCTAATAATTATTATTATAAAATCCATACTATTTATTTAATTTATAATCACTTTAAGTGTTTAGTAAAATAAATTAATTAATCTAAAAAATTAAGCAAATAAAATAGCATTTAAACTATAATTGCCTAAAGGATTAATATGAGTAAAAATTATGGGGTAATTTTAGTTTTTTTAGGTGGAATTTGCTGGGGATTTAGTGGTGTTTGTGGAGAATTTATATTCTTAAAAAAAGGCTTAAATGCTGATTTTTTAGTGCCATTAAGATTATTATTTGCTGGAATATTAATGCTTTTATTTTGTTTAGTAAGAAAAATCAAAATTAATTTTTTAATTTTTAAAAACACAAAACACCTATTTACATTATTAATATTTTCATTTTTCGGCATTTTTATGTGTCAATATACATACTTTTACGGAATTGAATTAAGCAATGCTGCAATTGCTACCGTAATTCAATATACAGCCCCTGTTTTTATAGTGCTAATCGTATGTTTTGAACAAAAAAGATTTCCTAACATATATGAAATTCTAGCTTTAATTTGTGTATTATGTGGAGCTTTTTTGCTATCAACTAATGGTGATTTTAATAAATTTGTAATATCTACTAAGGCTTTAATTGTATGCTTTTTATCATCAATTGGAGCAGTTTGTTATGCAATTATTCCTAGAAAAATTAATATGATTTATTCTCCTTTGCCTAATTTAGGTTTTGCTATGCTTATTGCAGGAATTGCTTTTTGTGTATATCAAAAGATTTGGGAATTTGAAGTGCAAATTGATTTAGAATTAATACTTGCTATGTTAGGAGTAATTGTAGTTGGAACTACTATGGCTTTTGGTTTTTTTATGGTTGGTTTGCAAGAAATAGGAGCAAGTAAAGCTAGTCTAATATCATCAAACGAACCATTAGCTGCTGCAATTATTGGATATTTATGGTTAGGGACAAGCTTATTAATCGTTCAAATAATTGGATTTGCTTTAATTATGATTGGTATTTTAATAACAATGTTAAAAAAGGAAAAATCTTGAAAAAATTATTAATTCTTATGAGTTTAATCTCTTTTACTTACGCACAAGATTGCAGCGCTTATTTTGCTAGCCAACAAATACAAATGGATAGAAAGATAGAAGAATTAGACGAAGCAAAACAAGCATTAGAAAGCTATAAGGCTGCTTTTTTAGCTATTCAAAAAGAAAAAGAAGAAAAAAACTTAGCAATGTTAGAAGAGATAAAAAAAGAACAAGATAAATTAGATGAAATTAGAAACAATAATGCAAAAATTTTAGCCGAAATTAGACAATTAAAAAATGAAATTACAGAAAATAAAATAAATAAAGTATCAAATGCCTATGCTAAGATGAAAGATGCGGCGGCGGCGGCTATTTTAGAAACAATGGATGAAAAAGAAGTTATAAAAATATTTTTAAGTCTTGAAGCTAAAAAAATATCATCAATACTAGCAAAAATGACCCCAGCAAAAGCAGGAGAATTAACAAGATTATTAAGTGAAAATAAATTACAAAATTAATTTATTTTCTTATAAATTCGGTTTATCTAATATTTTTTTGTTTAATAATTAAATATGATATTAGATTTAGCCTATAGGTTTTAATTAAGATTATTTTTAAAAGTTAATTTAAAACTTCGTTGTATTAGAGTTATAAAAAGTTTTTATAAAATAGTTTTTTAAGTTTATTTAGTTAAAACCTTAAATTACTTTCAACGCTAATTTAATTTCGTGCGTTTTATGAAGTTTTATAAAAATTATATGTGTTATTTATATATTAGTTTTTATACTTTTAAAAATTATTTAAAGTCCCATACATAAAGCTTTAATCTATTTTATAATCAAGTAAATTTTTAAAAAATTGCTACTTATATGCAATATATCTACTTCTTAAAATATTTGATTTTAAATTCTTTAGCAAGATTATGAGTGATATGTAATAAGAAAAATTAAAATAGGAAATAAAAATATTTCCTATTTTGTAATCACACTGGAATTACTCTAATGTTTGGACTAAGATTTTCTTGAAGAATATTTTCAATAGCATATAATGTCCCAGTGCTTCCACTAGAACAGCCACTACATGCGCCTAGATATCTAATATATAAATCGCACATTCCATCGCTACTTTTTTGAATATCAATTACTTCTAAATCTCCACCATCCATATGTAGCATTGGGCGAATTTCAGTATCTAATAATTCTTCAACTGCTTTAATTTGTTTTACAACGGTTAAATCATCAAAATTATCACTTAAATTAGCTTTTTTCAAGCGTTCTTTATCCATTTCAGCTCTAGTTTCAGCCAATATATCAACCAAATAATACTCTCTTTTTTCATGACCACCAGGTCTTACACAAGATTTGCAAAAGCCACCTGCTTTAGTATATTGAGTAATTTGCTCAACTGATTTTAAATCATTTAATTTTATTACTTCTTTAATAGTTTTTAGGCTTACTCTAGCACATTCACAAACTATAATCTCATCTTCAAAATCTTCAGGGTTAATACCTTTATATTGAGCTGCTGCAGCTTTTATAACATCATACGCCATTACACTGCAGTGCATTTTTTGAGGTGGAACTGCAGGAGTATCAGGGTTATCACGCATTGCAAATTCCACATCTATATTTGTAATTTTTACAGCTTCATCAACACTTTTACCTATGCAAAGTCCTGCCATTGTATCACTACTAGCAATTGCAGTCCCACAGCCAAAGCTTTTAAATTTTGCGTCCTTAATAATATTAGTAGCTTCATCTACTAACCAATAAAGCCTAACAGCATCGCCACAACTTTCAGCTCCAAAATCAGCAACTATTAATCTTGTATTAGTAGCTTTTGCGTCTTCTTCTGTAAGCTCACCCATATGAATTGGATTATTCATTAAATCTTGAACTTTTTGTGAATATTCATCCCAAATTGAACCACTTATTAAATTATTTTTTGCCATTATTTATCCTTTTTAAGCCAGCTTGGAGAATAAGCGTAAGTGCTAGAAATTGCTCTTAAACGCTTAGCTGCTGCTTTAATTTGTTCTGCTGCGTAATCAATTTCACTTTCTGTATTAAAACGACTAAGGCTTAATCTTAAAGCCGTATGAGCTAAATCAGCTTCAGCTCCTATTGCTTCCATAATAGGATTACTCTCAAGAGTTTCAGAAGCACAAGCACTTCCTGTACTTGCTGCAATTCCAGCCTTATTTAAATCCCATAGCATCGCTTCACCTTCAACACCCTTAATACTTGCTAAAATAGTATTAGGAACTCTATTTGCCCTACTTCCTACTACACTAACATCAGGAATTGTTAAAATCTCATCTTCTAATTTATCTCTTAATCTTCTTATATGAGAGTTTTCGTAATCAAGCATTAAATTAGCAAGTCTTAACGCTTCTGCCATTCCAACTATTCCAGCTACATTTAATGTCCCACTTCTACGACCACCCATATGCTCTCCGCCGTGAAGTAATGAAGTAAGTTTTAAACCTTGTTTTATATAAAGACCACCAACGCCTTTTGGCCCGTGGAATTTGTGTGCTGAAAATGACGCAAAATCAACTCCTGCACTTCTAAAATCAACTTTTATTTTACCAACCGCTTGGGTTGCGTCAGTGTGAAATAAAGCTCCGTGCTCGTGTGCAACTTGAGCTAATTCTTTAATAGGGAAAATCATTCCTGTTTCATTATTTGCCCACATAACATTCACAAGTGCTGTTTTATCGCTTATCATTGCTTTTAAATCATCAACATTGCAAGTTCCTTCGCTATTTACAGGTAAAGTTTTAACCTTAACACCTAATCTAGCTTCTAAAAAAGCACAGGCTGCACCAACTGCTGGGTGTTCAACCCCACTTATAATGATTTCGTTTTTATCTTTATTTAAAATCTCATCAAAATAAATTCCTTTTAAAACCCAGTTTATGCTTTCAGTAGCACAAGATGTAATAATCACATCATCTAAATCACTCGCTCCTAATCCGCTATATAATTTATTTAAAGCATCATTTAATGCTTTATGAGTAGCTTGACCATAGCGATGAAGTGAATTTGGATTACCATATATATTTTCTAAATACGGCTTCATTAATTCAAAAACGCTTGGGTCTATCATAGTAGTAGCGTTATTGTCTAAATAAATTTCTTTCATAACCTTTCCTTTTCCTAAAGCTTTTTTATCCGTTTTTTAAAATGGGATAAAAATTATCTTTTATAAATAATATTCCAAATTATTAAATGAATTACTATTCTTCTATTCTTATTAAATTAATTTCATCTTTTACAAATTCTTGAACTTGTAATTCTTGCAATAATTTATTGATTTTTGCTTCATTTGCAAGATGAGTTGTAATAAAAATTGTCCTTGATTGATTTTTTGATGGGCGTTGCATTAGACTATCTATGCTAATTTCATTATTACTCATTAAACTTGTAATTTTGTTTAAAACACCTATCTTATCATCTACACTTAATCTTAAATAATATTTAGAAGTTATATCGCAAGTTGATACTAAAGATACCACTGGTAATTCATTATATCCTAGCATTTTACGAGTTTTATTATCAGCTATTTGCATTAAATCGCTTAAAACAGCACTAGCAGTCTCAAGACTTCCTGCACCTGCTCCATAATACAAACTCTCTCCTAAAGCATTATCATTAAGTAAAATAGCATTCATAGAATTATTTACACTAGCTAAGATATGATTTTTATCTATTAATGTTGGATGAACTCTAATTTCTACCTTATCATTATTTTGTTTTGCAATTGCTAAAAGCTTAATTCCAAATTCAAATTCTTTAGCAAAATAAAAATCATCATTGCTAATCTTATCAATTCCTTGAACCAAAATATCTTCAGGTTTTATATTAACTCCATAAGCAAGACTTGCTAAAATGGTTAGTTTATGTGCTGCGTCCATTCCGTTAATATCTAATGTAGGATCAGCCTCTGCATAGCCTAATTCTTGAGCTTGTTTTAAGGCTATTTCATAACTTAAGCCTTCATTTTGCATTTTTGTAAGAATGTAATTTGAAGTGCCATTTAATATACCTTTAATACAATTAAATTTATTAGCACTTAAACCTTCTTTGATAATTTTAATAATAGGCACACCGCCAGCAACACTTGCTTCATAGCCAAAATATTGATTAGGCTTTAGCATATTTTCAATATCATAACGATAATAAGCAAGTAAAGCTTTATTAGCTGTTATTACATGTTTTCCTTTTTCAAGAGCTTTTTTAATGCACTCATAAGCAAATGTAGTCCCACCCATTAATTCACAAACTACATCACAATCGCTATTTAAAATATCTTCAAAATTACTTGTTTGAGTATAAGGACAATTTGCCTTATGCTCTCTTGTATAAACTAAAGAAATTTCTAATTTTTTGCCTAGTCTTTTTTGAATTAATTCAGAATTTGTTTTGATTAATTTTGCTACACCACTAGCAACCGTTCCATACCCTAATAAAGCTATTTTCATTACATTCCCTTTATATTTAATCCTAATCTAATATTTTCTAGCGTAAACGCATCTCCTACTATCATATAAGCACACATTTTAGGAACTGCTACATTTAATTCTTTAAAATTATTTTCACTTTTATAAGTTGAAATAAGATTTAAATTCTTATCCAAAAATTCAATCTTTGGATACCAAATATTATTTAAATTTCTATCAATTACGAGCTTAGAAATATTATTCACTTTTATAAAATACGCATCAAGTGGTTTAGTAAGCTCTAATAAATCACCTTTATTTAATTCAAAATCAGCTTGTATATTTGCTCTGCTAAAATCAAGTTCATAACTAAATTCATTCTGATTTCTTCTAGCATCTATTATATATACCCCTGTCTTTTTTAAAGCTTCGTATAAAGCACCTGGATCTATACTAAATTTTGAATTAATCGTAAAAGCAACACTAATTTCATCATTATTTTTTACATATTCACTAACTAAATAATAATTAATTCCTATTTGCTCATAAGCTTTTGTAATAGCCTTTAAAAATATCCCTGCTTTTGCCTTTGCGCTAAATTTAATTTGCATATTTGTAGCGTTTGAATAAGCATAAGTTAATAAAGAATTCATTTTTAAAACTTGAGTAATTGCTTTAATATTTGGCATATTTCCTTGCATATAAGACCCACTAGGAAATAATAATCTAAGCTTTGCATCTTTGCTATCATCATTTACTAATTTTGAAGCTATTTCATAAGAAGAAGTAGCATAAGAAAAACTAGCTAATACAAATAAACATATTAATTTTTTCATTATTTTGCCTTATCTAATTTTGTATATTCTTTTTGACTTAAAAAAGTAACTTTTCCATCTTTAAATAAAATATATCTAGCATCATTTGTGCTAGGTAATTCTATCTTAGAACCATCTAACTCAAGAGTGAATAAGTTATTACCAACAAAAATTAAAGAGTCTTGAGTAAAACTAGCACTTTTTACTATCATATAATTTTTAGTTTCTTTTGTTTTTAAATTCTTAACACTAACCCAAACCTTAGAATTTGGACTTAATAATAATTTATTATCTTTTTTAATCTCTACTTTAGGCTCTATAATCTCTGCTTTTTCTTCTTTAATTTCATTAGATTTTACTTCTTGAACTTTAACTTCTTGAGTTTTAATCTCTTGTGGTTTTATTTCAGGAATAAGCTCTACTTGTGCTGGAATTTGAATTGTTTCTTCTTTTGTATTTATCTTACTCTCTTCTAAATTTTCAGGCTTTTTATCTTCTTTTACTTCTTCAAGCTTTTTCTCTACTAAAGGAGTAGCTGGTTTTATTTCTTCTTTTACTTCTTTAATAGGTTCTATTTGAGTTTTGGTTTGTGTAGAATTTTCTTGCTGATTTACTTGCAATTCTTCTATTGGTTTTTCTTGAGTTGTGGTATTTTCTACTACTTCTTGAGAATTTTCATCATAATAATTAAAATAATAAAAAACCCCAGCTATTACAATAATAGTAGCTAAACTAAGATATATAAAATAAGCTAAATTACTATTTGATTCCTTATCAGAGTTATAACCCATTACTTTAGGTTTTACTTTTAAAGAATTTTTTTTGTCCTTAAAATGATTGTTTTTATATTCATTATATTCATTTAACCATTCGCTAAAATCAATATTATATTCACGCTCTAAAATCTTTATATTCATTGCAATATTAACACTACTTAAATTCTCATAATCTTTATTAATTATCGCTTTAATTCTAGCTTCATCTAAGTGAGTTTTTAAAGCTATTTCTTTAACAGAAAAACTTTTTAAATAATCTACTTCATTCATTTATCATCCTATCGCCTAAAATAGCAAAAGCATTACTAACATTTAGGCTATCAAAATTATTTTTCATAGTAATTTTTACTTCTTCATTACAAGATTTAATAATCTTAGAACTAAGTCCATTACCTTCGCTACCCATAACTAAAACCGATTTTGTAGCATATTTTATTTTATTATGCTCTTTAGCGTTTTCTGAATTATTTGCAGCATAAAAGCTAAAACCAACTTGCTTAAATTCATTAACCAAGCTTAAAATATCCTTAGTAAATGCTAATTTTAATTCAAGTAAAGCACCAGCACTAGAACGCATAACTGCTTCTATATTAATATTATTTCCTGAATGAATAATCCCATCAAACCCTAAAGCATAAGCACTTCTAGCAATTGAACCTATATTTCCAACATCGCTTAATTCGTGCAATAAAACAATTTTTTCAAATTTTTTAAACTCATTTATATTTGCTAATTCGTATTCGCTAACTTTTGCTAAATAGCCTTGATGATTTCCACCCTTTGCCATTGCTTGAGCTTTAATAAAATCTAACTTATGGATTTTTTTGCCTAATTTTGTAATTTGTCTAAAGCTATCTTTATCTAAATCTTTTGCTAAATATATTTCTTCTATTTTTTCAGGATGTTTTGTAATATAGTGCATTAGCACTTGTTTGCCGTAAATTATCATTTTTCACTCTTTAATAAATTTTCATAATTTTGTTTTGGGCTAAGCCCATTTAATTTACTCAATAATTTCGCTTTATCTTTTAAACTTATATTAAGATTTAAAATATCTTGAGAATTTATATTAGAATTTGAAATAGAATTTTCATTATTTATAACCACTACCCATTCACCTTTTAAATTCTCATTTTTTAAAATATTTGCTAGATTTTTAGCAGTATCTTTATAGGTTTTTTCATACATTTTTGATATTTCTTTAATTAAAAATAATTCTTTATCTTCATCAATTTTTGCAATATCTAATACTAAATCCAAAATCCTTGTAGGAGCTTCATATATAATAGTTGGATAGCTTTGGTTTAGAGCATTTTCTATTTGAGCTTGACGATTTTTTTTGATATTTAAAAATCCTAAAAATATAAATTCCTTATCAGAAAACCCACTTGCAACAAGTGCAGTAATAGCAGCATTTGCACCAGGCAAAACACTATATTTTATATCATTTTCTTGAGCATATTTTACTAGTGAAATTCCAGGATCACTTATGCAAGGCATACCTGCATCACTCAAATAAGCTATATTTTTAGAAAAATCAATTTTAGAAAAATCAAAATCTTTTTCATTGTGTGAATGTAGTGATATGAAATTATTTATATTAAATTCTATATTATATTTACTACTTAATAAATTAAGTAAAGCCTTACAAACTCGCACATCTTCACAAAAAATTAACTCGCAAACTTGTAAGACTTCTAAAGCACGATATGAAATATCGCCTAGATTTCCTATTGGTGTAGGAACGAAATAAAGCATTATTGCATTGAATATTTTTTCTTAAACTTCTCAACTCTACCTGCAGCATCTACAATTTTTTCACTTCCTGTGAAAAATGGATGACAACTTGAGCATATATCTACTCTTAATTCTTCTTTATTTGATTTAGTTACAAAAGTATTTCCACAAGCACAAGTTACAGTGCATTTTTTATAATCTGGATGAATGTCTTTTTTCATAATATTTTCCTTTTTGGCATAAATAAAGCTGTGATTGTATCTTAAATTACATTAAATCTACATTAAAATTTTTGAACTTATGCTTATAATAGCCGTTTTTGCTTTTAAAATATTTGTAATTTTTAAACCTTGAGTTTTAAATAAATTCCTTTCTTTTTCACTAAAACCACCTTCAGGGCCAATTACATATAAACAATCTTTATTAAACTCGCATAAATCATTTTTATTAAAATCAATTAAAACAAAATCATTATAAAGTTTTTTAAGTTCGGCTAAATTATTTAAAATTGTGATTTTTAAAATATCAGCCCTAGCACATTGTGAGCTTGAATTATGCAAAATCTTTTCAAGTTTAGCTAGTTTTTTATCATCAAATTTATAAGATTTTTGAGAAAAATCTGTATAAACTAAAAATAATTCTTCTAATCCTAATTCATTTAAATAAGGTGCAATTTCAAAAATACTATCAATTTCTATCATAGCAAGTGCAATTTTTACACCACTTTTATTTGCTTTAAATTCACATTGTTCTAGCATTTTTAAAATGATTTTATTTCTTTGCATAAATATTATTTCATATTTGTATAAAAACCCATCTAATCTACTTATATTTACTATATTTCCTATTTGTTCTCGCCTAGCTTTAAAATGAGATACTAATTCACTATCTAAAACAATTTCTTCACTACCTGCTAAATCATTAAAATAATAAAACATTGTTAAATCCTGCAATTAAAATAGCAAATAATTTTATAAGCTCTAAAAATAAACTTAATTTTTTAAATTTTAAATATTCTTTGCTTTTTCTATATTTTTTAAATTTAATAAATTGAAATATAGAAATTCCTAAAATTAAAATAACAGCAAATAGCATTAAAAATCTAAAATCATTAAAGCCTTTCATAGCTTCAATAATAATGCCTGTAAAAAACACACAAACAATTATCGTATAATAAGCAGGCAAAAGCACTCTAATTCTAAAAATATATTTATGAATGTCCTTTAAATATTGTGAAAAAACAAAATATAAAAGTTCTAAAATTATTAAAATATATACAAAAAACAAATGCACACTTATAAAATCACTCATTAAAAACTCCGATTAAAATAATAAAGAATTTGTAACACCAGCAAATATGATTAAAAATATTTTTAATATCTCAAAAGCAATACTGAATAATTTAAAATTAAATTCTTTTTTCGCCTTTTTCATCTTATTAAATATGATAAATTGCCTAATGCTAAGATAAAAAATCAAAATCCAACTTAAAAATAAAAAAATCTTAAAATTAAAAAATGCCTTAGTAGCTTCAATAAACATACCACTTAATAACACCAAAACTAAGGCTATAATTTGTATTGGACTAATAATTGAAATTCTTGAAATAAATTTATTAATATCCTTACAACATTGAGAAATAAACAAATAAGAAAATTCTAAAGCTACCAAGCAATACACAAAAAACATATGAATGCCAATAATACTCATTAAACTTCCTTTGGATTTATAAAAATCTCATTATTTTTAATTTTTTCAAATAAATTTATATCACTAAAATCTTCTAAAATTGCCTTAGAAAAAGTTATTTCATTTAAATTAATTCTAGGCTCATCATTATAAAAAGCATCATCGTATTCACATTCAGCCCAGCCTGTTCTAGTCTCATTTAGTCTGATTTTATCTACTCTTACATTCTCATCATTATGCATTTTTGAATTTTGTAAAATCTTAGAAATTAATATAAAAAACACTATGCTAAGATTTTCTGCACTGATATTACAAGGTAGCTCAACCCACCTAGCTGAATGCTTTTTAATATCATTTACATACTCTAAATCATCGTATTTATAAACACAAGTGCTATGGTCAAACGCATCTATTATTTGCTTAATATTTCCCTTTAAAAGCCCGAAATCATAAACCATTCCCGCTTTATCAAGAGTATTTGCATATAAAATTAATTCTAATTTATAAGAATGTCCGTGAATGCTAGTTTTACATCTTTTTGAACTACAAAACCTAACTATATGAGCATTTTCAAACTCAAATAATTTACCTATTCTCATACACCCTCCAAATCATCATAAATTCTAATATGTATCCTATCTGTATAATTAAAACCATTTTTAATAGCAAATTCTAAAACGCTCTTAGCATTCGCTCTTAATTCATCATTCGTAGCACCTTTTGGCATTAGATAAAAATTAGCGTCTTTATAAGCATTTCTTAATTCAAATAATTCTTGATTATCTTCTAAATCCGCTTTATCTAAAACGACTTTAAAAAATGCTTGTTTTGATTGCTTTAAAATTGAATTAATTGCTTCATAATTTATTCTTTTTTCCTTTGGCATTTTACTATTTGCAAGTTTTACTCCCATTGCAAAATAACAATTTTTATAAAAATCGTATTCTTTTAAACAAATACTAGCATTAGTCTCAAACTGCACTAAATATTCATTTTTTACCAAATATTCTAAAAGCTCTATAAATTTAGGATTTTCTTGATGAATTAAAGGCTCTCCACCAGTAATTACTATCATAGGTTTATAGCTAAATGAGTTTAATTTATTGATTATATTTTCTAATTTAAATTCCTTATACTCATCACTAAATTCATTAGTATAAACAGCTCTTAAAGTATCGCAACCAATTAATGTTTTATTATTTTTGCTCTTAACAACTCCAAATCCATAGCAAGAGAAATTGCACCCCGCAAAACGGATAAAATAAGCAAGTCTTCCTGCAAATATCCCTTCGCCTTGAATACTTAAAAATTCTTCAACTAATTTCATCATCCACCCGTTTGTGAAAACGACCTAGCAGAGCTTTTATTATCTTCTTCGCTCCATTTATTTTTCTCAGGTTTGTTTTCTAAAACCGTATTTAAAATCTCTAAAGCCTTATTAATATCTTTATTTCTTAAAGCCTTTTTAATACTCATAGCTTCATCAAAATAAAGGCAAGGTATCAAAAATCCTTCTGCACTAAGTCTTAAACGATTGCAGCTATCACAAAAATCGTGCTTGTGTGGATTAATCACACCAAACACATAATCTAACTCATCAATTTTATATAAACTAGCAGGAGAATTTGGCTCTTTCTCAAGTGCATTTATGCTAAATCTTTGCTTGATTTTATCTAATATTTCAGCTTCTCTTAATCCACATAATTGTCCGTAAGCGTGTTCGTTTTCCATAAATTCAATAAATCTTATTTGAATATTTTTTTCTTTGCAAAACATAATCAAATCAATTAATTCATCTTCATTAATACCCTTTAAAGGAACGCAATTAATCTTTACTTTTAACCCTACTTTTAAGGCTTCTTCTATACCTTCTAAAACTTCTTTTAAAATATCTTTTTGAGAGATTAATTTTGCTCTTTGTGGCACTAAAGTATCAAGAGATACATTTATTCTTACAAGCCCTGCTGCTTTTAATTTTGCCGCTTGTTCTTTTAATAAAAATCCATTAGTTGTAAGTGCTAAATCCAAATCGCTCTTATAATCAATTAGCATTTTTATGAATTTATCCAAATCAGCTCTTACAAGTGGTTCTCCACCAGTTAAACGGATTTTATCTACACCATTATCCATACATAATTTTGCAAATAAAAATAATTCTTCATAGCTTAATAAATTTTCTTTAGGAACCCAATTAAAAGGAACTTTTGGCATACAATAAAGACAACGGAAATTACATCTTTGAGTAAGTGAAATTCTTAAATAATTTATCCTTCTTCCATACGAATCAATTAACATTTTTAGTCCTTATAAACTTTTTAAAATAATATTAATTGCTTGTGGGCTTTTGTTTAGAAGTAATGCTATTTCTTCTACGCTTTTACCATCTCCAAAAAGTTTTAAAATCTGCATTCTTTCAGCGTCTTCATTAGGACTTAGCCTAGTGATTGGCTCGTTTGCAAGTTCTAAATTTGCAATTCTACTATCTTGGTTTTTTGTAACTTCTTGAATACTTTCTTGAATAATACCTAAATCACTATTTAGCTCATTAATTCTTTCATCAATAATTGAATGTATTAAAAACTCACAATTTTGCATAATATTATCATTAAAATCATTTTGTTTAGCGTTATTTATCTCTGCTAGTTTTAATTTTTCTACATCTTTTTCAAGTCTATGAATAGATTTATAATTCTCATCAATAGCCTTTAAAACCCCATCTAATTTATCATTTAAATCTCTAAAACTAAGTCTTACATAAACAAATAATAAAACTATAAAAATTATAAATACAATATAAATTAATAAATCAATCCCCATTTTTTTCCTTTTTAATATTAATTAAATTCCTTTGAATATCAGCTACAAACAAATTAAGCCCTTCTGTATCATATCTTTTAATTTGAGTGATTTTAAAAGTATGCTCATCAATTGCACTAACAAAACAAGATATAGTTCTATCAACTAAAACAAGCCTTGCATAATATGTTTGATTAGGTTTTAAACTATCTTCAACACGAATATATTCATAATTTATTGAATTTGAATAAGTGCTATTATCTAATTTTATAAATTCATCTTTTTTAAGATTTTTAATTTCTAATAAATCTTTTTTAATATCACAAAGCATTTCAAAAAACAATTTATCTTCAGGATACATATCCATTTTACTAGCTCTGTGCCTATAATCTTGTAAAGATTTATGATAATTAATAGCATTATATTCTTGTAAAAATCTATCTTCTAATTCTTCACATTCTTGATAATCAATCCTAAATCTTGCTTCATACATAATCATTAGCCAACCTTTAAATCTATTATAAAAAATATCAAAAACACTATGCTAACAATAGCGTTTATATCAAAAAAAGCTCTTTCTATTTTTTCTGTATTTTTTCTCACTATAAAATGCTCTATTATTAATAAAATTCCTACAATTATCAATCCTAAAAATCCGTAAAATCCAGCATTTACACTAACTAAAAAAACAAACCAAAACAAAAATGCAATCAAATGAAAAATCGCAGCTATAAATAAAGTAGCCGTTTTACCAAAACAAGATGGTATAGAAAATAAATTATTTGCTTTATCAAATTCTAAATCTTGTAAAGCATACAAACAATCAAACCCAGCAGTCCAAAAACAAACCGCAAAACATAAAGCAATAGAATAAGCACTAATAGAATTTGTAAGCACAATTTCACCTGCTACACAAGCAAATCCTAAAGATAAGCCTAAAATAATATGAGCTAAATAAGAAAATCTCTTAAATAAAGAATAAGAACCAAGTAAAGCTAAGGCAAAAAAGCTAAGATAAAAGCAAGTAGTATTTATAAAATACGCTAAAAGCACGAAAATTACAGCATTTGCGATTATAAATAAAAGCAAATTCCCACGCCCTACTCTACCATCTACACTAGGACGATTTTTTGTCCTTTCGTTTAAAATATCAATATCAGCATCAAGCAATCTATTAAGTGCCATTGCGTAATTTCTAGCACAAACAGCACAAAAAATAGCTAAGATAAAATTAAGCCAAATTGATGATAGGCTTAATTCATATAATTTTATAGCACTAAGCATTGAAATAATTAAGAAAGGTAAAGCAAAAATACTATGCTTAAATACGATTAATTCTAAAATGTTTTTTAATTTATTCATAACTCTTCCGTTTTTAATCTAGTTTATAATATTTTAATTAAGATTTAAGGATAAAGATGAAAAAAATTGCTCTCATAGGAACAACTGCAAGTGGCAAAACAAACCTAGCTCATAAACTTGCTAAAGCTTCAAATTCTATAATTTTAAGCCTTGATAGTTTATGTCTTTATAAAGAATTAAATATTATAAATGCCAAGCCAGATAATCAAATGCTAGAAGAGATTAAATACTTTGGAATAAATCTAATTAGCGTAAATGAAAATTATAATGTAGGGCTTTATTTTGATGAATACAAAAAGGCTTTAGAATTTGCAAAAAATAATGAAAAAAATCTAATCATAACAGGTGGAAGTGGATTTTATCTAAAAGCAATGCTTGATGGATTAAGCCCTAAAATTAATGATATTAATCATAATTTAAGCCTTGATGAAATCTATAATCTAATGCTAAAAATTGATAAAAACTCAAACATATCAGCAAATGATACTTATAGGCTAAATAAATGGTATAGCATTTATAAAAGCACAAATGAAATTCCTAGCCTTTGGCTAAAAGCAAATACTCAAAAAGCACTTATTAAAGAGATTAAAATATACGATATTTTATGGGATAAAGATATTTTAAACGAAAGAATTAGGCTAAGGACTAAACAAATGCTTAGCTTAAATGCTTATGATGAAGTTATAAATTTATATAAGATTTATGGTGATACAAAAGCATTAAACTCTATTGGAGCTAAAGAAATAATTGATTGTTTTAATCAAAAAATATCTAAAGACGAATTAGAAGATTTAATCACAATTCACACAAGACAACTAGCAAAAAGACAAAGAACTTTTAATAAAAAATTTAATGCAAAAGTTTTTAATATAAAAAGCGAAGAAGATTTGCAAAACGCATATGAAAGTATTTTAAGCTCACTTTAATAAAAATATTTTTAATCCAAATTCTAAAAAAGAATTTGAATTAAAATAAAAATTATTTAAACCAAGATTTAATAGTATCAAATATCCCGTGTTGTTGCTCTTTAGCATCATTTTTGATACCAAAACTCTCATTTAATTTTTCTAATAATTCTTTTTGTTCTGCATTTATATGTTTTGGATACATAATACTAAGTTGGACAAATTGATCCCCTGTTCTTCTTGTATGATGGTTTTTAACACCTTCGCCACTAATTTTTACAAGTTGTTTATCGCTTAAGCCAAATGGAATTTGAATACTAGCTTCTCCTCTAATAGTAGGCACAATGATGGTAGAACCTAAAGCTGCTTGGGTAAATAAGATTGGAACATCTATATAAATATCATCACCTTTTCTAACAAACCTATCATCTCTTGCTACACGAAGTTTTATATACAAATCAGAACGCTCATTAGAATTAATCTCATTTCCTTTATTAGAACATTTTAAAGTTACTCCGTTATCAACTCCTTCAGGAATAGTTACTTCTAATTCTTCTTTTTTATTTTCTTTTCCACTACCTTGACAAGATGAACATTTATCTTTTACTACTTTACCTTTACCGCCACACACATCACAAGTGCTAACCATTTGGAAAAAGCCTTTTCTAATAGCTATTTTGCCCTTGCCATTACATCTTGAGCAAGTAGTTGTAGTTTTACTTGCCGAGCCTGTTCCATCACACTTAATACAATTTGCTTTATAAGAATAATTAACTTTCTTTTTACAACCAAAAATAGCTTCTTTAAAACCTAATTCAAGAGTAATAAATAAATCTTCATCAATTTCTTCATCATCACTATCGCCAAAGCCACCAAAAATATCACTAAAAATATCACTAAAATTTGAAAATCCTTCAAATCCAAAGCCACCAGCACCTGAACCACCATTAAGACCAGCTTCGCCGTATCTATCATATCTAGCTCTTTTAGTGTCATCACTTAAGGTTTCATAAGCTACATTGATTTCTTTAAACTTTTCTTCAGCATCTTTATCGCCTTGATTTCTATCAGGATGATATTTCAATGCCAATTTTCTATAAGCTTTTTTAATTTCTTCAGAACTAGCATTTTTACTAACTCCTAGAATTTCATAAAAGTCACGCATCTTTTTCCTTTTGCAATTTATCATTTATAAATTAATTATTGTTAGAATGGAAAGACTTTAATAAATAAAGGTGAAAAAATGATTAATGTAATTATGATTGAAGACGAAGTGGAATTCGCTGAGTTGATTACAGAGTTTTTAGCAAGGTTTAACATAAAAGTTACAAATTACAGCACTCCTGCTGAAGGTTTAACTGCTAACTTTAGTAATTATGATTGTCTAATTTTAGACTTAACTCTACCTGGAATGGATGGATTAGAAGTATGCAAGGAAATTCGCAAGAAATATGATATTCCTATTATCATTTCAAGTGCTAGAGGGGATACAAGTGATAAGGTTTTAGGACTTGGATTAGGGGCTGATGATTATTTACCAAAACCTTATGAGCCAACTGAATTGCAAGCAAGGGTATCATCACTTGTTAGAAGATACAAAAAAAGCTTACTACCACCTGAAGAAGAAGTAAGCACATTATTCAAAGTTGAGCATGAAAAACATGAAATTTACTATGATAAAAAACCACTAAGCTTAACACCGGCTGAATATGATATATTAAGTTATCTAGTGAAAAGACATAGCTATTCAGTATCAAGAGATGAGCTAGCTAATAGCTGTAGGTCATTAAGAGAAAAAGATAGCAAAAGCTTAGATGTAATTATAGGAAGATTAAGAAGTAAGATAGGCGATAGTTCAAAAGACCCTAAACATATATTCTCTGTTCGTGGTATTGGTTATAAGCTTCTTGGCTAATGCTGTTACACTCTATTCTTAGTAAGCTAATAGCAGTTTTTGCTATTAGCATTATACTTACTATTACAGCTATTATACAAATAACTCAATACTCCAATAAGGCTTTAAGAGCTGAAAGTATAAGTAGGCTTTATTTTGCAATATTAGCTATTAATAAATTGTATGCTAGTGGTGCTGGTGTAGAAATTGATAAATACTTACAAGATATTGATTTTCAAGAAATTACAGATAAGCGTTTTATGCGTGAGCTTTGCACAAGCAATGATAAGCCAATAGACCATAAAACTAATTTTGGACTAATTCAAGGAATTGTTTATAAAGACAAATATTATTTAAAACTCATAAATCAAAAAAATAATTCATTAAAAGTTTATGAAAACACCCACAATAATAATATAAATGATGGTTTAATTAAATTATTAATATCATTAATTATTATGATGTTTTTTGCTTCTTTAATATATTGTTATAATTTAATTCAACCATTAAAAGGTCTTACAAGACATATTAGAGATTTATCAAACGGAAAAAATAGCAATTTTTCTTATTATAAAAATGATGAAATAGGATTATTAACTAAAGAATTTAATAAAGCTACTAAAAAAAATAATGAATTGGTATTGGCAAGAAGATTTTTTTTAAGAGCAATTATGCACGAGTTAAAAACACCTATTGCTAAAGGAATGTTTGCAGCAACTATGCCAGAAAGTGAAAAAAATAAAAAAATCTTAATAAGTGTATTTAAAGGTATGAATGCTTTAGTAAATGAATTTAAGCAAGTAGAAGAAATATTATCTAAAAACCATGAAGTAGTCTTAAAAGAATATTCGTATTCATATTTATTAGAGCAATCAATCAGTGCTTTATATTTAGATAATTTACAAATTATTGATGTAAAAATGAACGAAGATAGAACAATAATAGTAGATGGAGCTTTATTTATAATATTAATTAAAAATCTATTAGATAATGCTATTAAATACTCAAGCAACCATAAGTGTATAATTGAATTTCAAAAAGACTATATTAATGTAAAAAACATAGGAGAAGAAAAAGACTTTAATACAGAAGAGTATTTTAAACCATTTGCAAGGGGTAATGCAGAGCAAAGTGGATTTGGATTAGGACTTTATTTAATAAAATATATTTGTGATACTCAAGGATTTGAGCTTAAATATTTTTACGATGATGGCTATCATAACTTTAGGATTATATTGTGATACATTTTGATAATTTATGCAAAAGCATAGGAAAAATTCAAGGAATTGGCAAAAAAACTTCTTTAAAAATGGCTTATTATTTGTGTTATGAAAATAAAAATTTATTAGAAGAACTAATGAATTCTTTAGAAAATGCTAAAAAAAATATAAAAGAATGTTCTATTTGTGGTTGCTTAAGTGAAAATGAACTTTGTGATTATTGCATAAATGATGAATTAGATAATACAATTTGCTTAGTAGAAAGCCCAAAAGATGTATTTTTTATAGATGAATGTAAAGTATATGAAGGTAGATATTTTATACTTTCAAAAACCAATGAATACTATTTAAAAAAATTAGAAAAAATGATTTGCAAATACAATACAATAGAACTGGTTTTAGCCTACACACCAAGCGTTAGCACGGATACGATGTGCTTTTATTTAGAAGATTATTTTAAACACTACAATGTAAAAGTAAGCAAAATCGCTCAAGGCGTTCCAAATGGTATTAAAATTCAAGATATTGATATTCACTCTTTAAGTAGTGCAATTTTAAATAGGGTAAGTATTGATGGGTAAAAAAACTATTATATTATTTTCATTATTAGCCTGTATTAGCGTAATATTAAATAGCATAGATGTTTATATTACACTTGATAAAAACTATCAACTAAAAGACAATGAAGGCACTAAAAATATCATCGCAAAACAAGCAAAAGCAATAGTAGATAAAATAGATAATTATGCAAAAAATCTTCCAAATTCTTTAAATTATAAAGAAAAAATTAATCTAATCAAAAAAGAAATTAATACGATTAATTTTGATAATTATCAAGAAAAAGCCTATGCTTTTAATGAGTTAGGATTTTATATAGCTCATTATTCTAAGGACTATGAGCATCAAAATATTTTTTTAGAAAAAGACACAAATAATAAATTTTATATAAAAGAACTATTAGCAAAAATAAAAGATGAAGGATATACGAAAGCTAATATTTTTTGGACTAACTACTCAATAAGACATATAATAACTTATATCAAAAAAGATAAAAATTTAAATGTATATTATGGTTGCACTATTGATTTAGATAAAATTAAAAACTTTAAAAAAATAAAGGCAAGTTATAACGATAAAGAAAAAATACTAATTATTTTTAGCACATTATTTATTATTTTTACAATCATATGTTTTACTCTTATACAATATAAAAAAACAAGGAAAAAACAATGAAATTTATTATAAATATTTTAATATTTTGCGTATTAGCAATTGCAAATCCACTACCACCAAATGAAGCATTTAAATTCCAACTTGAAAATAACTCTCAAGCAAATTTTATAAAACTTAATCTAAATCCTGATATTTACTTATATAAAAACGAAATAAAAGTCTTATTAAACAACGAAAATATCACAAATAAATTTGACTTAAGCAATGTGGTATTAAAGGATAATGTTGAAGTCTTTTACAATACTTTAGAATTTGATTTCCCAAATTTTACATTAAAAAATAATGACAATATTAAAATTTTTTATTTAGGTTGTTCTACCGAAGGATTATGCTATCAACCACTTGTAGCGTCTTTTAATTATCAAAATGATAAATTGGTTTTAGAATACGATAACAAAGAAGCTTTAAAACTAAAAAAAGAAAAACAATCTACACAAAATGAATATGAAAGCAAACTTTTAAATTCTTCATTTTTAATAAGTATTTTAACTTTTTTTGTATCAGGAATATTATTATCTTTAACACCTTGCACCCTACCAATGATACCTATAATATCTAGTATTTTGGCAAAAAGTAGTGGTAAAAATCCAATAATTTCAAGCATTATTTATGTATTAGGAATGGCTATTAGCTATACAATAGCAGGAATAATAGCAGCTTTAGTAGGAAGTGGAGTTCAAGTATTTTTTCAAAATCCAATTGTAATCATTCTATTTTCTTTAATTTTTGTAATTTTATCATTATCAATGTTTGGCTTATTTGAACTAAAAATGCCTAACTTTATTGTAAATAGCGTAAATAAAAAAAGCTCAAAATATAGTGGAATTATCGGAGTATTTTTAATGGGGGTCTTAAGTGCTTTAATAGTAGGACCTTGTGTAGCTGCACCACTTGCTGGAATTTTAATTTATGTAGCAAATAGCAATGATGTATTGCTTGGAGCTTTTTCATTATTTTTTATGAGTATAGGTATGGGAATTCCACTAATAGCAATTGGTTTTGGTTTTAAATTTATAACTGGTTCTTGGATGCAATATGTTAATAAATTTTTTGGATTTATTTTATTAGGAATAGCAATATTTTTCTTAGAAAGAATAATAAATGAGAATATTACAAATATTTTATATGCCTTACTTGGTATTAGTTTTGTAGTATTTTTTGGCTTATTTGAAAATACTAAAAATAAATTCTTTTTATTTTTTAAAATTATTTTAGTTTTAATATTAGCTTATAGTTTTATATTATTAAACAAAACTTTTAATCCAAGTAATAATATTTCTCAACAGAATTTAGAATTCACACAAGCAAAAGAAAAATTAAATCTAAGTTCAAAAAATATTGTGTATTTTACAGCTAGCTGGTGTGAGAACTGTAAAGTTATGCAAAATACTACTTTTAAAGATAAAGAAGTTATAAATGAGTTGAAAAATTACAATTTAATCAAAATAGATTTAACTAACCCAAACCAATTTGAACAAGAAATGGCAGAGACTTATAAGGTTTTTGGACCACCAGTTTTACTTGTTTTAAACGATAAAGGCGAAGTGCTAAAACAAATAATAGGATTAGTTGATGCAAAAACTTTATTAAAAGAACTTAATTTTTAAAGCTTAAATTAATTTATTTTTGTATAATATGAGCTTTTATTTTAAGGAGATTTAATGCAAAGAACTTTATCAATCATTAAACCTGACGCTGTTAAGAAAGGTGTTATAGGTCAAATTTTAAGTCGTTTTGAAGCAAATGGCTTAAGAATTGCAGCTATTAAAAAGCTTTATTTAACAAAAGAACAAGCAGGAGAATTTTACGCAGTTCATAAAGAAAGACCATTTTATAAAGATTTAGTTGAATTTATGACTAGTGGTCCTGTTGTAGTATCTGTTTTAGAAGGCGAAAATGCAGTTGCTAAAAATCGTGAATTAATGGGAGCAACTAATCCAAAAGAAGCAGCTAAGGGAACAATAAGAGCTGATTTTGCTGAAAGTATTGACGCAAACGCAGTGCATGGTAGTGATAGTTTAGAAAATGCTAAAATAGAAATAGAGTTTTTCTTTAATAAACTTGAAATAAATTAAAATGAAAATTGCTTTTAGTAAAATTAATTCGGTAAAATACCCTTTTAAGTTAGATTTTGATAATTTAATATTAGAAGGCTTTTTAAAGAGAAAAGATAATAAAATAGTTACACTAGACGCAATTTTAGTAGGCAATGTAATTCATTATTGTGATAGTTGTGCTGCTGAAATTGAGATTGAAATTAATGAAAAAATTAATTTAGATTTGAGCGATGGTGTATTTAAAGATGAAGAAAACGAATTAAGCGACACTATGGAATTTTATGATGGTGAAATAGACTTAATTGAAGTATTAAAAAGCGAATTAGCTTTATATTTAAGCGATTATTTTTATTGTCAAAAATGTAAATAAGGAGAATAACATGGCAGTTCCAAAGAGAAGAGTTAGTAAAACAAGAGCAGCAAAAAGACGCACTCATTACAAAATTGAGCTAGTAAGACCGATTAAAGATAAAGATGGTAGTTGGAAATTACCTCATAGAATTAATCCAACAACTGGCGAATATTAATACCTATGATAAAAGTTGCTGTTGATGCTATGGGTGGAGATTTTTCTTTCACCCCAATAATTAGTGGAGTTATAAAAGCGTTAAAAGAAAAAGATAATTTTAGCGTTATTCTAGTTGGAGATGAAGAAAAAATAAAAAGTCAAATTCCATCAGAATTATCAAATAGAGTTGAATTTGTTCATACTACCGATGTTTTTGATATGGATGAAAATTCTACAGATGTTTTAAAACGCAAAGACAGCAGTATTTATAAAGCAGTTGAATTAGTAAGAAACCACGAAGCAAATGCAGTTGTTTCGGCTGGGCATAGTGGTGCTACAATGAGCCTTGCAACCCTTAGAATAGGTAGAGTAAAAGGTGTTTTAAGACCTGCTATCGCAACTTTAATGCCTACTTTTAACGGCAGGGTTTTGGTATTAGATGTAGGTGCTAATGTTGATTGCGAAGAAGAAAATTTATTACAATTTGCAATAATGGGCGAAGCTTATGCAAAAGAAGTAATGAATATAAAAAATCCTAAAATTGCACTACTTTCAAACGGAGAAGAAGATTGCAAAGGAAACAAACTTACAAAAGACACACATAAATTATTAAGAGAACATTTAAGCAATTTTATAGGCAATGTTGAAGGCGGACATATATTTGCCGGAGAATGTGATGTAGTAGTTTGCGATGGATTTACTGGAAATATATTATTAAAAACTGCAGAAGGTGCTGTAGGCATTTTTGCTAAGTTGTTAAAAAATGAGATTAAAAAATCATCATTGTCAAAACTTGGTTATATGCTTAGCAAAGGTGCATTTAATGCTTTAAAACAGCATTTAGACTACGACCAATATGGTGGAGCTCCATTATTAGGAATTGATGGATGTGCTATCATTAGCCACGGAAAAAGCAATGAAGAAGCTATAAAAAATGCAATTTTTCAAGCTTTAAAATTTGCTAATTCAAATGTAAACAAAGTGATTGAAGATGAAATTAAAAGCTTGCATTAAAAGTATTGCTTCGTATTTACCAGAAAAAACACTAACAAATAAAGATTTTGAAAGTTTTTTAGATACAAGTGATGAATGGATATTAAAAAGAACAGGAATTAAGCAAAGATATATTGCTAGTGAAACTGAAAATACTAGCGATTTAGCATATAAAGCAGCTATAAAAGCTATACAAAGAGCTAAAATTCAAACTAATGATATAGATTTAATAATAGTAGCTACATTAAGTCCTGATTATTTTACTATGCCATCAACTGCAGTAGTTGTAGCAAATAAACTTGGATTAAAAGGTGTAAGTGCATTTGATATAAGTGCTGCTTGTTCGGGATTTATTTATATGCTTGAGCTTGCTCGTTCTATGGTTGAAAGTGGTGCTAAAAAAAATGTATTAATAATAGGAGCTGAAAAAATATCTTCTGTTCTTGATTATACAGATAGAACTACTTGTGTTTTATTTGGAGATGGCGCTGGAGCTTGCGTTGTAAGTGCAAGTGAAGGTAAAGGAATTATAGATATTCATACAGGAAGCGATGGAGAATTTAAAGATTTATTATGCACTAAGCGTTCAAATCAAACAAAACAATTAGAGCCTATTAAACTTGAAATGAAAGGCAATGAAGTATTTAAGGTAGCTGTTAAAACATTATCAGATGATGTGTCGTATTTATTAGATAAAAACAAACTTAAAACAAGTGATATAGATTTATTTATACCACATCAAGCAAATCTTAGAATTATCTCTTATGTTCAAGAAAAACTTGGCTTAAGCGATGAGCAGTGTGTTGTATGTGTTGATAAATTTGGTAATACTTCAGCTGCGTCAATTCCAATAGCTATCAATGAAGCTTACGAACAAGGTCGTTTAACAAATGGCAAATTAATGCTTTTAGACGCATTTGGCGGTGGATTTACTTGGGGTAGTGCTTTAGCTTATTTTGATGGAATTGATTATAAGAATTTATAAAATTCAAATCATATTACTATTTATAAAAGAATTTAATTAAGTATATTTTTGTTATAAAATCTTGAAAGTATATTTATTTAACTTATTAATTAAAATTTTTGCAATATTTTTATAAACTTGATTATTCAAATATTCTTTATTTTCAAGAGATTTAGTATAAATATTATAAATTATTTTAATATTAATTTTAATTTAAGTTTTAAAATGTATAATCCAAACTTATTTTTATTTTAAGTCTTGTTAGCTCAGCAGGTAGAGCATCTCACTTTTAATGAGGGGGCCGCTGGTTCGAATCCAGCACAGGACACCATTTTTTTTGATCCAGGTTTGAGACCCTTTCGTCTAGTGGCTCAGGACGCCATTCTCTCCGTTTGGAAACGAGAGTTCAAATCTTTCAAGGGTCGCCATGGTCGCTTAGCTCAGTTGGTAGAGCGCCACCCTTACAAGGTGGATGTCATAAGTTCGAGTCTTATAGCGACCACCATTCATTAAATTCGGTTGCGGCGGTAGTTCAGCTGGTTAGAATATCGGCCTGTCACGCCGGAGGTCGCGGGTTCGAGCCCCGTCCGCCGCGCCATTTAATTTCGCTTAAGATAAATCAATTTTCCCAAGTTTTTTAATAGGTCAAATTAATTTTTGTATGAATATTTTCTAACTCAATAATAACTACAAATATTTTAAAATACATTACTAAAAGCAACAATAAAATATACTTATAAAAACCTAAATTCAAGTTATTATAAAACTTTTAAAAATATTAAAATATTAATTCAAATTCTTTATAAATTTAAACGCAAAATATATTTATCATTTAAGCTAGAATTAAAAATGGGGGGGGGTATAATACTTTTTTTAATTTTTAAAAGGAGTTTTTATGTCTTATGTAGAACAAGTTTTAGGCACAGATGAAAGCGTTGTTTTAAAAGCCAAAGTTAGTATTTTTGCTTTTATAGGTGATTTATTTGCTATTTTAATTTTAGCAATTTTAAGTATTGCTATTCATCCTTTTATTGCTATATTTATCATCTTTCTTTTACTTCGTATGTTCGTTATCATTACAACAACAGAACTTGCTTTAACAAATAGAAAAGTTATAGCTAAATTTGGCTTTATTAGAAGAGATACAATAGAGCTAAGATTAGAAAAAATAGAAAGTATCAGAGTTGGTCAAGGAATTCTTGGTAGGATTTTTAATTTTGGCACAATATTTATAAATGGTGCTGGTTCTTCTGCACCTGTTCCTTTTATTGGTGAACCAATAAAATTTAAAAAAAGTGTAGATGAATATATAGAAAATAAATTATCAAAATAAGCCCTATTTCTAGGGCTATTTTTTAAAACGAATATCTTAAAGTTCCGTTTATATTGTAGTTTGTATTATATTTTCCACTAAATGATTTTTCAGCATCTAAGCTAAACTTAGTATTTTTACCTAAGTTAAAATTAGCTCCTACACTTGCAAATCCACGACTATCTTTAAAGCCTTTTTCAACTCTTGTAGTTGTGCCATCGCTTAAAGTTATAGTAGGAGTGTTATTTAAATCAAACGCCCCGCCAACACTAGCTCTTAAACCAAAAGTATCATTAATATTCGCACCAGCGCTTAAAGCAACTTTTGCTGCTCCCATAAATTTACCTTCGCTTTTTAAAGTAACTTTATCATTACCCTTTAAATTAGCCACAGGAACATAGCCAAGGATTAATTCAGCACTAGGCTCAAGATAAAAATCACTTCCCATTCTATATCCAGCCTCAACGCTACCTAAAAATCCACTTCCGCTATCTTTTAAATCACCTAACCAAACATTATCTTTAAACGTTGATTTATGATTGGTGTATCTAGCTGTAGCGTCAATAAATAAGCCATCATTACCAACTAAGCTAACATAAGCACCAATGCCGTGATTTTTCACCTTAGAATTACTTGAATTACTTGTGCTTTGACCTATATTTGCCATTACACCTGAATATAATTCTCCATAATTTGTGCTAGTTTGCTTATCTGCACCAAATTGCACTTCATAGTATTTTATTTTAGCACTATCAATCTTGCCTTCGCCACCAAAACTTCTAATCCAAATTCCAGCATTTTTGCCATCATTATTTCTTAGTTCGCCCATTCTTTTGTTTAGATTGTTCCATTCACTAACATAAGAATAATAAGTCTGATTTAGCATATTTTTTGCATCTGTTAAAGCCTTAGTATTAGCACCTTTTAAAGTAAGTTCAATCTCATTACCATTAATGTTAGACCCTACTTTAATAGCTTCTTCAATTGCAGCGTTTTTAATATCTTTTTGTGCTTCTTCAATTGCTTTATCAAGGCTAGTTTCACTTGCTACAATCTTGCTTGTATCATTTGCAACTTTATTAGCATTTGCCATTACCTCATCACTTGCAGTTCCTTTTGCAACTTCATTTGCTTTTTGAGCAATTGCACCTACGCTTGAGCTTGCATTATCTAAGATACTCTTATCAGCACCACTTTTGCTATCAGCACTAAAATTATCACTTGTCTTACTAGCATCAGCCCTACTTGCAGCCGCATTAACAGGATTTGCTACAACTGAATAATAAATATAATCCTCATCTCCTTGCTTTAATGTCCCGCTTAAGATATTTTTCTTATCTAATGAATATACACTTAGACCATCATAAACTCCGATTTTTGTAACGAAGTCTTCTGCTGTTGCATTTCCATTTCCAATCTTTAATAAAGCTAGTGGAAGATTTGCTAGATTAGTTGCATCAGCTTTGCCATCATTTACACTTAAACCAAGTAATCCTATTTCATTTGCCTTACCACTTGTGCTATTTCTTGCAATCATTGTGCCTAAGAATGTATTGTTTGTGCCACCCATAATAAATGTATTATTACTTGCATTTAAATCATTTGCTAAAATTCTACCTGTAATCTTAGAATTATTCACATTTAATTTATCAGCTTTCATATCGCCAAATACAATAGCCTTATTTAAATTAATGCTTGAACCTTTTGAGATAGGGTCTTTATAAAAATTCGCAGCACTAACTTGATTTGCCAATACACCAGTAGTTAAATCATCACCAATATCAGCATTACCTATAACTTGAGCTTTGATAGCTGAACTATTGATATTTATATCTTTTGCTTGTAAAAGAGTTGTATTAGCACTCTTATCTAATTTATAAGCACTCTCTATACCTGTTAAGCTTAGATTATTTGAAGCTGCGATATTAGCGTCATAGCTAATCTCTCCGTGATACACTCTAGCTTCTTTATCTAGCCTTTCTACATCTTCAACGATACCACTTAAGCTTAGATTTCTAGCCTTAACATCTTTATCAAATGATGAACTAACAGCATTGATTGAGCCGTAGTTTGTAACGCTTTCTCTAAATAAAGCTTTATTAGCATTTACGTTAAACTCTGCGTCTTTTAAGTTTGTTCCGTGTGTAAGCTTATTTATAACTGCATTTTTAAGAGTAATTGTTTTAGAACTTGTAGCTTTATCGTTTGCTATAATATTTTCTGCATAAGTATTTGTTAGGCTTATATTTCCATCATTTACATTGATATTTGTAAATCTTGACATTGTGTTTTTAGCTTCATCATTGTCAATATAAGAAAATGCAGGATTATACTCTTGATTGCCGTTTTTATCTTTTACTCTTTCGCCACTTTCATCTCTTTTTTCTTCTAATAAATTTCCTAAAGCTTTTAAATCGCCCTTAGCAATATTTACATCACTTGTAAAACTTGAGTTATTAGCATTTAAATTACCTTCTGTAATATAAACACCGCCTGTATTTTCAAAACTACTAACAATAGTATTTATATCGCCTTTAGTAACTTTTACAACCCCATCTCCACTCATTTCAAAACCAGTTGCATCAATACCACCATTAGCTATCAAATCACCAGTTTCCATCTCTTCACTATCTACATATTTTAAAGCGTCTTTATAAAATGTAGTGCTATCAATATCATGAGAATTTGAAGTTGCTGCTTTAATAAGTGGTAAGAACTTTTCTTCATTATTCATTATCTCATCAAGTCTCTTCATATCTTCAGCACTTGCTATTTTTTCGCTATTTAAAAGAGTTGAGAAATGCTTATTCGCTAATTCTTTTTGATGAGCTCCACTTATGAATTTTCCATCAGTTTCTACATTACCATTTATTTTTGTTCCATAAATTTCTATATCACCTTTACTCTTAACTCCCTTTTTAATGTCCGAAAGGATAAATCTAGCTTTGCCGTTTTGATTATCAATCGCACCTTGAAAAGTTGTGTTAAAGCCATAGAATGAATTATTTGCACTTGCTTTAGTATTTGCTGTAACTTTACCTTTTACAATAGAAGTTTCAAATTTAGCTAAATTAGAACTTGTTATATCTCCACCATATAAATCACTTGTTTGTTCTCCATGTGGAATATCAGGTTCTCTTGCTATGTATGGTTTATCATTTCCAACTGGTGTTCCCATTACATATAAATCTTTAGCACTTACGCTACCATTTACATCAACTTCAAGTAAAATTACATCTCCATTGCCACTAATAGCTACACCATTTTTACCCTTAATATCGCCTTCATCTAAGAAAAATACTCCATCATTATTAATATTATTAAATTCGCTTTCTTTAGAATAAATTCCACCCTTATTAATAATATCTCCACTAATTGTAGTATTTACAATAGCTAAATTTAACTTTTTACCTGTTAAAGTTTCTATTTTATTAAATAATTCTTTATTTTCTACCGCATCAATACCATTATTAGCTGCTATTGAATCTACAGCATCTTTTAGACTTTGATTGTTTAAATTATTAGTAATACTTCCTAATACATTTCCAAATCTTTCAAATTTATTATTATCTATAATACTCACACCATTATTAGTGATATTAGCATTTAAATCAGCATGATTTTTATAATCAAATCTAATCCATTGATATTTATCTTTAGTAGTTGTAATGCTTGTAGTAGCGTTGTTTGGGTTAATGTAATAGATATTTTCTTCTTTTCCAACTTCGTTTGAATTAACGCTTTTTGCGTTTAAGCTAGTGCTAAGAATTAATGCACTCGCAACTAATGAGAGCTTAAATACCCCCCCCCGTAATGTGTCTAGCCATGACATCTCCTTAAAAAAATAATTTTGCCTAAGCAAGTCGTGATGATAATTTATATAAATTAAATATAACTTAAATTATGTTTGATTATAAAAAATAATCAAACATAGAATTTCAATTTGCATTATTATGTAATTTATGCGGCATATTTAATCTAACTTCAGCAGCTTTATTATTAGAATCTATATCAAAAGCAGCACCAAAGCCTTTTACAAATCTACCTGATTTTATACTTAATTGTATAAAATGAAAATCTAGCATTTTGCTAAAAATATTTACCTCATTTCCATATTTTTCTTTTAAAACTTCAAATAATTCTTCTCTTCTATCATCAACTATTTTTGCATTTACTTGATATTTGAGCCTTTTTCTTGCAAATATTGTTTTAGCTTTACTCTCATCTTCTAAAAACATTATTTCTATATTGTTAGGGTTGTTTTTAATACTTGAAAAATGTTCAGCAACTTCGCTTATGAAAATAAACATTTCATCATTTTTAAAAATTATTGGAGCATAAGAGCAAATAACTTGATTATCTTTGCTAACACTAGCAATATTTACACTTTTAAAAGAATGTTTAAAATTTTTTATTTCTTCATCTAAATTATTAGAATTTATTTTTGTTTCGCTAACTAGTTCTATTACACTATAATGAAGTGTATCTTCACTAGCCTTAGTTTTATAATCTAAATGTAAAATTTCTCCATCATACAAAATATCCATTCCGCTATAAGTTATATCTATTAACTCCACATTTTGAGCATCTTTATTTGTATGATGCTTTACTAGTCTAAATAAAGAATCTTTATGGTCTTTATTCATATGTTCTTTTGCTTGTTGTAATTTCATGATTTTTTCCTTAATATAAATTGTAAAGTTTTTTGTTATTTTTAAATCGTTTTCATCGGGATGTTTTTTGCTATTTTTCCATAATTTCTCCTTTTCTTTTGTAATAATATAATTAGGGTTTTCTTTAGCTAATTTTTTTGCATTATTTATATATTCATCACTAATAGCTCCATTTACTGCTTGTATGCCTAGCACTTGATTATTTTTATTAAAAATATTAAAAAACATTTCTTTTTTATTTTTTATATATTCGCTATTTTTATCTGCTCCACAAGTAAAAATTATGCCTAAAATCTTATTTTGTATTTTTGGCATATTGCTTGTGATACTGCCTTTTTCTAACCAAAATACTAAGAAAATATACCTATGCTTATCAATGTCTTTATAATGCTCTAAATTAAAGCAATCAATATTTAAAAGTTTAGCGATTTCTAAGGCTATTTTTTTACTGCTATTATTTTTGCTAAGATATAAAACAACCATTAATTCATCCTATATTCTATATTTTTTAAAAATACACAACCTAAAGCTTGCTTATCTAGTATTTTGTATTTCATATCTAAAATTAGTTTTTTTGTATGATTTGCAAAGAAGTCATTTCCAGTAATGCTTAAAATATTTATTCCGCTGTTTGAAATGCTAAATCTAACGCTAACTTTACTTATCCTTTCAAGTTTTAACATTTTTGCTTTTTTAGGATAAGAATTATCAAGTTCATTAAAAATTATATTGCTTTTGCAAAATTGTGAATTTATATTTTTAGGATATTCTTTAACCATATTAATCTGATTGTTAGTAATAAGATTTTCTTTAGTTTCTTCTTTGTTTTCATTTGCTGTATTGCTTGTGCTTTTAGTATCTTGTTTTGCTTCTTTTTTAATTTTTACTTTTTTATTTGCTTTTAAATTTGTATTTTTTATATTTATTTCTTTTTGTATAACTTGCTCTGATAAATTATTTTGTTGGTTGAAAATCTCTTCTTGAAGGATTTTTTGATTATTTACAAAATCTTCTTTTTTTGTTTCAATTATTTCAATATTAATTTTTTTATTATCAATTATAATTTCTTCAGTGCTAAGTGGTATCGTTAGTGCGACAATGTTTATTATCAAAGAAATTATAAAAAATCTCATTATAATTCCTTTGACAATTCTTTCATATTTATAATAATTCTCGGACTTGCCCTAAGTATTGATGAAGAATTTGTTTTTATTAGATTATTGTTTTTGAATGCTTTAGTATGTTTTAAAAAATTGCTTATAATTTTTAAATCTCCGTCATTAAAATAAAAAATATAATCAGGATTTTTACTTATTATATATTCTTTATTTACTATTGGCGTTTGTTCTTTTAAATCACATATATTTTTCATACCAAAAGCTTTAATAACATCATTTGCTAAATTGTTATCACAAAATAACATTATAGGGTTTGATGAGAAAATAAACATAGCTGTTTTATCTTTTGCAAGATTGTGAAATTCTTTAATTCCTAATTCAAATTCTTTGATGATTTCTTGTGCTTTATCTTTTTTGTTTGTAATTTCTCCTAATTTAGCAATATTGTTTTTTAGCTCTTTGAAAGAATTAGCTTTAAAATCTAAAATTTTTATATTAAATTCTTTTAATTTTTCTAATCCTAATGAATGTTGACTTGTTATTACAACATCAGGTTTTAATTCTATTATTTTTTCAATGTTTGGTCTTGTGTATGTTCCTACGCTTGGTAATTGTTTTGTTTTATCTTCTGGATAAATGGTAGAAGTGGTGGTGTTAGCTATAGCTAAAATATTATTAAAACTATCTAGTTCATATAATATTTCTACAGCACTAGGTTCTAAGACAACTAATTTATTTGCATTTAAATTAACTAAAATTAATAAACTTAATAAAATTTTTTTCATTTTTTCTCCTAAAATATAACATTTAAATTATTTTTATTTTCATAAATATCACAATCAAATTCAAAAATATTTTTAATGTTTTCTTTATTAAAAACTATTCTTGTTTTGTCGTAAAATAAAATATTTTTATCTTTAACAAAAGCTATCTCATCACAAAATCTAATACTTGTGAATAAATCATGTATTACCATTAATATAAGCAAACCATCCTTTGCTAAGTCTTTTAATAATTGCATTAAAAATATAGAGTAATTAATATCAAGTGGAGCACAAATTTCATCTAATAATAAAATTTTTGGTTTTTTTATTAAAGCTCTTGCTAACATTACTTTTGCAAATTCTCCACCACTTAAATTATTAGTAAGATTATTTTTATAGTTTTGTATATTTAAAAATTCCATTATTTCATCAAGTTTTTTGTAATCATTTTGTATATAAAATGAATTGTTTTTACTAAATAAGCCCATCATTATAAAATCACTCACACTAATGGGCATAAATTGATTTGACTTTTGTGGAACATAAGAGATTAAATTACTTAAATCTTTATGATTTAATAGTTTTAGATTTTTATTTTTAAAACTAATTTCGCCTTTATACGAAAGCAAATTGATTATACATTTAATTAAAGTGCTTTTACCACAACCATTTTTACCCATTAAACCTATAAAATTTGATGAATTAAAATTTATATTTAAATTGCGAAAAATTATTTTGTCTTGATACGAGAATGAAAAATTTTTAATTTCAAGCATAGTTTTTCCTTAAAGCTAAATATATAAATAAAGGAACTCCAAAAAATGAAGTAATAATGCCTACAGGAATTTCTATGGGATATAATATATTAAATGCTAAGTTATCACAAAATAATAAAAAAATTCCCCCTATAAATATTGAATATGGAATTATTATTTTATTAGATGAAGTTTTAAAATACATTCTTAATGTGTGAGGGATAATTAAACCAATAAATGCTATAAGCCCACAAAAAGCTACAGAAAAAGCAACTGCAATACATGAAATTATTAAAAATAGTTTTTTGCTTTTACTTGCATTAAGCCCCAAAGAATTAGCTTCTTCATCTCCACATAATAACAAATCAAGTTCATATCTTTTAATATAAAAATACAAAATACATATTATGCTTGCAATATATACAATTATTACTATATTCCAATTTGCATTACCTAAGTATCCCATTAGCCAAGCACTTATTTTAAAACTATCTTCTCCTATTAAATATATAAAAAAAGATGTTATAGAGGCCAATAGTGTTGAAGTGGCTATTCCTAAAATTAATAAAGTTGCCATATTTTGATTTTTTTTATAAATAGAAAATATAAAAAATGTAAAAAGTATGCAAGATAAAAATGCAAAAAGTCCAAAATAAATCTCACTTAAATTAAACATAAATGCAATTAAACTACCAAATGTAGCAGCCGATGCTATTCCTATTATATAAGGATCAGCTAGTGGATTTAAAAAACATCCTTGAATAACTGCTCCACTACTAGATAATAAAGCACCAACTATAAATGCTAATAGTATTCTAGGTGCTTTTAATTCTATAAATATTTGATACAAAATATCTAAATCATTTAAATCATTATTTAAGCTTATTAGTCTACATAATGCTTGAAAGCCGAAATTAGATTGAGGTGAACTAATTCCAAGCGATAATAACATACATACAATACTAATTAAAGCTAGAAATAATGATTTTTTCATTGTTTAAAATCTTGCTTTTACTTGCATATAATAAGTGCTTGTAGGTGCAACTTGGCAAGTTTGACCGCTGCAGTTTAGATTGTATTTTGTATTAAAGATATTTTTTGCTTCTAAACTTAAACTTATATTTTTGGTAAAGTCATAATTTAGTCCAACATCAACTAAAGAATAAGCTTTCTTTTCTAATTGTTTATTGTTGTTTAAATAATCCCAATTTGTTTTAGAATAAAATCTATAATCAGCATTTACGCTTAATTTGTCAGTTATTTTATAATTTGCTCCTAGACTGATTTTGTAAGGTGATACATTTGGTATTTTTTGTCCTTCTTTGTATTTGTTTAAATTGTCTTTAACTACTTTAGCATCAATATATGAAAAGGTTTCAAACAGGTTTAATCTATCATCAAGTAAGCTTTGATTTAGGCTTATTTCAACTCCATATCTTTTTGTTTTAGCAATATTTTCATAAGTCCATTTAACAACAGGATAATGGCTCATATTTACATTTATTTCATTGTTTGTTAGGGTATAAAATAAACTTATACTTGCATATTGGTCAAATACTAAACCTTTTAATCCTAATTCATAATTTAAATAATCTTCTGATTTTAAATTATTAATAGAATAGTTTTTTCCATCAACCTTGTCGGTTAATTCGTAAGGAGATGGAGAATTAAACCCACGTTCAAATTTAAAATACACACTATTTGTATCCATAAATTTATGAGATAAAACAATATTTGCACCATAGTTGTTTGTATTTTTTGAATCGTTTATTATAGCTATTCCATCACTTCTATTTATATTGTATTTAGAATTTTCAAGTCTTGCACCAATATCAATTCCAAACGGATTAAAATCTAATTGTTCTATTGCATAAATAGAATGAGTATCTTTTTTAACTATATTTGTTGTTGTAGAAGCTCTTTTGCCTTTTGCATATAAATATTCATATCCTAATATTGTATTTGAAAAATCATAGTTTAGTTTTGTTTTAGCATTAGCCCCTATTTTTCTATCAAAAAATTGTTTATCTTCATAGTTATTATCTTGCAAATAAGCCATAAATTCTGTTAAAATATTTTCATTAATTTCATTATTATATTTTAGATTATAGTTCTTTCTACTGCTAGTTTTCGTTGAATCTTGACTTGCTAGAATTTGATTTTTGCAAATAAAGCCAAATCTTGAAATTTCATATTGAGTACAAATTATTCCTTCATATCTTCTATCTTGTTCAATTTCTTGCTCGGTTAAAGCTTGACTTTTTCTATATTCATTATGCATATAATTTGCATTGATATCTAAATTTTGATAGTCTGTTAGTTTAAATTTAAACCCAATATCAGTATTTAAAAGTTTATTTAAATCTGCTCTTTGATATCCTTTTTCATCTATATAATTAATTCCAAAATGAGAATATATTTTATCATTTATATTTGCACCAGCACTTGCTCCTATACTTTTATGAGAAAAAGAACCAAACCCAAGAGTAAGATTTGCATAATCTTTTTTTAAGCTTGATTTTGTAATTACATTGACAACACCACCACTAGTGCCATTTCCATAAACTACACTTCCTCCTCCAGAAATAACCTCAATTTGTTCAATATCATTTACGCTTATTGTATTAAAAGGAATTCCAAGATGTGATGTATCTAATGCGTTTTGACTAACTCCATCAAACAAGATTTTTACCCTTGCATTAGCTCTACTTCCTTGACCTCTAATATCAATTGCACTGCCTATACCTACAGGATTTAAAGAAACACTAGGAAGATAAGATAAAATTTCTCCTAAATCGTGATAGTTCTTTTTATTTAACTCTTCTTTATTTATGACAAATAAATTTGAGCTAACATCAGCTAAGCTATCGCTAAATCCACTATCGCTAATTACTTGAGTATCAAGCAAAGTATCAGCATATAATGCACCAATTAATGAAAATGCTAAAATAGTTTTTTTCATTTTTTTACCTTTCTATATTTAATTTGATTTTATTAATGTTTGAATTTTTAATAATAGATATTGTTTTAATTAAGTTGTCGTAGCTTATTTCTTTATCGGCACTTAATAAGACAATATCTGAAGATTTTATATATTTGTTTATATCATCTATAAAAATTAAATCTTTATTGTTTTTTATGTATAAGTTTAAATCTTTATTTAAAATCACTTCTTTTATATTATTTTCTTTAGTTGTGTTTTCGCTATTATTTGTTTTTGGTAGACTTATTTCATAATGCCAATATTTAGAAAATGTAGTGCTTAGCATAAAAAATATAAGTAATATAAAAATAACATCTATCAAATTCAACATAGAAATTTCTATAAATTCAGGTTTTTTTCTATTTATTCTTCTCATTAAAAGCCTTATTAAAATAATTTAAATTAAGGTAGATTTCATTATTTAAATAATCAATTCTTTTATTGAAAATGATATGAAATACAAGAGCAAAAATAGCTACAATTAATCCGAATGCAGTTGTATATAAAGCTTCACTAATTCCAGCCGCTACTAATTCTTCATTTGCTTCTTTACTAAGAGCTGCAAATGAAGAAATCATACCAGTAACGGTTCCTAAAAGACCAAGTTGAGGACATATACTTATGCTTATACCTAAGATAAAACCATTCTTCTCAAGTTTTTTTATTTCATTAAAGTGAATATTTTCTAATTCAAATTCATTTAAATTATTTTTTTCGTATATATTTATAGCTTTTTGTATGCTATTTGATATAGAATTTTTATTTGAACATATATTTTTTAATTCAATTAAATTTTTATCATATATTGCTTTTTTTATTTTGATTTTAAAATTATTATTAAAAGAAAATTGACATAAATATATATTTGTTATTTTTTCTAATATCACAGCAAAACTAAGAACTAAAAGAACAAAAATAGGCCACATAAATAAACCACCAATTTGCATTAAGTTTAACATTAAATACCTTTTTTTTAATTTATAATGAAAAGAATTTTCATAATCATTATATAAAATTATTTCTTAAATTGTTTTTAAATTGAAACTAATTTGTTAATTAGCAATTGTGATTTTTAAATTAGCTATTACTTTGATTAATATGTTTAATACTTTTAATTTAGGGTTTTTACTTGTTAAAAATTAAATAAAATTTAAAGAATTTAAAATATGAATCAGCACTAAAAAAGGGGCTAAAGTTTAAATAAACATATTGCTTAGATTTATATTTGCATTTTTAGTTAAAACACGCTTTCTATATAAATTAAAATTCGCTCTCATCTCCAACTAAAAGTGTATTTATAATACATACAACAACATACTTTGTACATTTACCCATTTCACCTTTAATTCCAAATGCTCTATCTCTTGGAAGATAATTTGTATAAATTAAACATAACTTAAATTATGTTTGATTATAAAAATAATCAAACATAGAATTTCAATTTGCATTATTATGTAATTTATGCGGCATTTATGGTTTAAGTTATGTAATATTATTGTTTGTGATTGTATTTTATAAATTAAAAAATATTATTGAAAGTTATAAAAATTAATCTTGTTTGATTTTTACTTTATTATTATGGATTTTTTCAATTTTTACAATTTCACCTTCTTTTAAGGTTAAATTATCAGTTGTTTGCCAAAATGAGCCTTTATAATAAATCATACCATTTTTAACAACGCCTTCGCCTTGAGTATTTAAAAAATCATCGTCATAATTCTCTACTTTTTTAGTTTTAACAAAAAATTTAAAAATTATAAGTAAAACAAGAGATATAACAGCAATTAATATTATTTGTAATTCTAAATCTAATGGCTTTATTAAATTAATTGCACCGACAATAATAAATCCTATAGCAAAAAATATTATATAAAAACTACCGACTAATAATTCTAAAATTCCTAAAAATATTCCTATACAAAGTAAATATAGGCTACTCATTTTTTGCCTACAAATTCTTTTAATACACTTAAAGCTCCTATTAATTCAGTGCTTTCATAAGGAACTAATATTTTATCTTTATTTTCACTTTTTGCTAAAGCTAAAAATGCTTCTACTCTGCCTTTAGCTAATAAAAACTCAGCTGCATTAATGTTTTGTGCCATTGCTTCATTTATGTTATTCATAGCTTCTTTTTGACCTTGAGCTAATGCAATTTGTTCGTATTTTTTAGCATCAGCCATTCTTTCTATTGCTTCAGCGTTTAAAACTTGCTCTTGCTTTAATGCTTCAGCATTTTTTATAAGTGCTACTTTTTGTGCTTCAGCGTTTAATTCTATAGCTCTTTTTTCTCTTTCAGCTTTCATTTGTAAATTCATTGCTTCTTCTATGCCACTAGGAACTGAAATTTCAGAAATTTCCACTCTCATAATTTTTACACCCCAGTTATCAGCAGCATCTCCAAGTGCAATTTGTAAAGCACTATTTAAACTATCACGACTACTTAAAGTATCATCAAGATACATACCGCCAATCTCACCCCTAAGAGTTGTCATAGCTAAATTTGATATAGCTTTTTTATAATTTTCAACATTATAAAATGCCATTTTTCCATTTGTTACTTTTAGAAAAACTATCCCATCAACTAAAATATTTACATTATCTTTTGTAATAACTTGTTGTTTTTCTATATCTATTAGTTGCTCTTTAATAGTAATTATTGATTTAACCATATCAATAAAAGGAAAGATTAAATGAAATCCTCCGCTTAATTCTTTGTGAAATTTACCTAATCGCTCAACTATTACAATATCGCTTTGCGATACTATAATTATAGACTTTATTAAAATGACTATTATTAAAGCTAGTAAAACTCCAACAAAAATTAAAAATTCCATCATCTCTCCTAATTTAAATTAAATAAACATATTACTTAAATTAACATTTGCATTTTTAGTTAAAACACGCTTTCTATATACATTAGAAACTTCGCTCTCATCTCCAACTAAAAGTGCATTTGTAGCACATACAGCAGCACAAATAGGCACTCTTCCTTCGCTTATGCGGTTTTGTCCGTAAAGTTCTCTTTCTTCATCACTATTTGTCTCTTCAGGACCTCCTGCACACATTGTACATTTATCCATTTCGCCTTTAATTCCAAATGCTCCATCTCTTGGAAATTGTGGAGCACCAAATGGACAAGCATATAAGCAATAACCACAACCAATACATTCTTTTTTATCGTGTAATACGATACCATCTTCACGAATATAAAAGCATTTAACAGGGCAAACTTGAGCACAAGGTGCGTCAGTGCAATGCTGACATGCTATTGTCATTGACACTTCTTTGCCTTCAATACCATCATTTAAAGTAATTACTTTTCTTCTTTTAATACCAACAGGAACTTCATGTCCGCTTGAACACGCAACTTGACAAGCAAAACAACCAATACAACGATTTTTATCAACAAAAAACTTCATTCTAGCCATTTTTATGCCCTTTCTATCTTGCAAAGTCCAGCGTTAAATTCGCTAATTTGTGTATTTGGATCAAAACCATAGTTTGTAACCGTATTTGACATTTCGCCTATTGTATAAGGTTTAGTGCCTTCTGGATAGTTATGACTTAAATCAACTCCTTGTAAAACACCAGCGAAGTTGTAAGGTAAGCAAATTCTATCTGGAGTTACACTTCTATTGTGAATACATTTTACTTTAATCTTAGTTCCTTGCGGGCTATGTATCCACATCATTTCTCCATCGCCAATATTGTGTTGCATTGCAAGCTCTGGATGAACATTAGCAAACATTTCAGGTGTAATATCAGCTAAATATTTACTAGTTCTCTCAAGCATACCAGCACCACTTAGATTTACTAAACGCATTGAGCTAATGATAATAGGAAAATCCTTACTCCAGTCTTGTTTTTGTTGCTCACTCTTAAACATTGTAGTAACACGGAAATTTGGAGTTGTTTGGTCGTCAAATGTTGGATATTTTTGCACCAAATCCCATCTTGGTGAATGCACTGGCTCTCTATGTTTTGGAATTTGGTCGCTAAATTCCCAAACTATAGTTCTAGCTCTTGCATTTCCTAAGCAACAAGCACTTTTTTCACGACATTTTTCTAATATAATTCCTGAAATATCTGTGCTCCAAGAATTACCCATTAATTCTTTTTCTTCATCACTTAATGTAATACCAAATACTTGCTCAATATTATCTTTTTTAATTTCAGGATAACCACCTTTAACCTTAGAACCAACAGGAGTGAATGAATTATCAGCTAACTGACTAACTCCATTATGCTCAAGTCCAAATCTATTTCTAAAGCCCATTCCACCTTTTTCATAAGGCACATTTGGGTTCCATAAAATAGCAGTTCCAGGGTGTTTTGCATCCCATACAGGCCAAGGTAAGCCATAATATTCGCCTTTTACATCTCCACCAATACCCATTAAAGTATCAGGGTCAAAATTAGCCCAATTTGCTTGATGTTTTCTTAAACGCTCTGCACTAATACCACGAAGACCAATTGATAATAAACCATTACTCATTTCTCTTGTAGCATCATCAGGCCATTTAGCATCAACATCATCAGGAATTACCTGAACTAATTTATGATTTTGAAGTTCAAGTTTCATACCACGAGTATATTCTGTATAAAAGCCAAATTTCTTAGCAAACATAAACATAATCTCTTGGTCTTCTTTACTTTCATAAATTGGTTTTACTACTTGGCTTCTCCATTGCATAGAACGATTTGTAGCTGTTACATATCCTTCTGTTTCAAATTGAGTTGAAGCAGGAAGTATATAAATTCCATCAGGGCGGTCTGCTAAAACTGCAACTTCATTTACAAATGGTTCAGCAACTACTATTAAATCAAGTTTTTTAAGTGCTTCTTGAATTTTAACAGTGTGAGCCATAGAAGTAATTCCAGTTCCTTGAACCCAAAGAACTCTAACAGGAGCATTTGAATGAGTTGTATCCGTGCCATAAGGAACTACGCCTTTAACACCTTGCCACCAGCGAGATAAACTAAAGCCTTTTTCGTGCATCCATTTTTTGCCACCATTTGCACTATCATCTACGAAGCGTTTTTGCATATCTTCATAGCTAACTCCCCAGAAATTGCAAAAATGTTTCCAAGCACCTTCAGCTAAGCCATAATAAGCAGGAAGTGTGTCTGCTAAACATCCCATATCTGTTGCACCTTGAACATTATCGTGACCACGAATAATATTAGTTCCGCCACCAGGTTTTCCAATATTTCCTAACACTAATTGTAAAATAGCTAAAATACGAGTATTTGAACTACCAACTGAATGTTGAGTAATACCTAATGACCAAAATAGTGTAGCAGGTTTTGTAGTCGCAAATAATTTTGTAACTTGAATTAGAATTTCTTCACTACATCCGCAAATATCAGCAACTTCGCTAGGAGTATATTTTTTAGCTTCTTCACGAATTAAATCAACTCCATAAGACCTATTTTTGATTATTTCTTTGTCTTCCCAACCATTTTCAAAAATAAGATTTAACATTCCATATACAAATGCAATGTCAGTTCCTGGACGAATTCTTACATAAATATCAGCATGAGCTGCACTTCTTGTAAAAATAGGATCAACTACGATTAAAGGAGCATTATTTCTATCTTTAGCTTGTAAAATATGCTTAAATCCAATAGGGTTTGCAACTGCTGAGTTTGCACCAAACATAATCATACATTTTGTATTACCTACAACATCACCAAAGTGATTTGTCATAGCGCCATATCCCCAAGTATTAGCCACACCGGCTACTGTTGCGCTGTGTCAAATTCTAGCTACGTGATCTATTGAGTTTGTTCCCCAAAATGCAGCAAATTTTCTAAAATAATATGCTTGTTGATTGTTAAACTTAGCTGAACCTAAAAACATTACGCTATCAGGACCGCTTTCTTTTCTAATATCTAGCATTTTATCGCCGATTTCATTTACAGCTTGTTCCCAGCTAATTCTTTCCCATTTACCATTAACTCTTTTTAATGGGTATTTAACACGACATTTTGATTTGGTTAAATCAATTTGGTCAATTCCCTTACAGCAATGACTTCCAAGTGAAATTGGATGGTCTATTGCGTTATTTTGTCTAACCCAAACACCATTTACTACTTCAGCTTCTATACCACAACCAGCACTACAAATAGAGCAAACTGTGCGAACACTTTTACTACCTTCATAAGGCATTTTAACTTTTTCATCTGCCTTTAAGGTTGCGTTTGTCGCACCAAATGCGGTAGTGCTTGCACCTGCAACTGCTGCAAGTTTTAAAAAGCTTCTTCTACCTAAATTACGCATTTAAATCCTTTCTATAAATTAATATGCAATTTTATAAAATTTTTCCCAGTGAAGGGTCTTTTTATATAACACTTCTTTTTTCTTTGCACGACCAGATACTACACCAGAGCTATTATTTTCGCTACTTGTTGCTGCATTTAAACCTACGCTAGCAACAGCACAGGTAGCTCCAGCACTTAATGCTTTTTTAAGAAAAGCTCTTCTTTTGTTCTCCATGGCTGCCTCCTTACTAAAATTTTAAAAAGTAACCTAAATAATACATTATTGCCTTAAAATTAGGCTTAAGAAAATAAACAAAATTATCTAAAAAATAATATTATGATAATGATAAAAAGAGTCGGTTTTGATAAGAAAAATTAAGATAAAAAAACACCTATTTTTTAAAAATATTTATGTAATAACATCTAGCATTGCTTGTGGTAAATCTACATTTTTAAATATTGCTAAAGAAAATGAAATATTTTGCATTAGTGCTGATGAAATTTCTTCAAAAGTTTTTTGCTACAAATGGAAACAAATTCGTAAAAAATTAAATATTTCAAATTCCTATTTCAAATTCTTAAAAGAAAAAAAACAAGCAGTGGCAAATGTAATTTTTAATGATAAAACAGCTAAGAAAAAATTAGAAAAAATAATGCACTCAAAAATCAAAAAAGAAATTCTCAAAAAAATCAAACAAAATAAAAATAAAATAATTTTTGTAGAAATTCCCTTGTTTTTTGAAAATAGCAATTATAATTTTTTGCTTAATAAAATTGTGATTTATTGCTCTTATGAATTATCTTTAACAAGGCTTATGAATAGAAATAATTTAACAGAATTTGAAGCAAAACTAAGATTAAATTCTCAATTACACATAGACAAAAAAATAAAATTTGCAAATTATTTAATCAAAAATGATGGTAATTTAGAAGATTTTAAAGATAACTCGCTAAAACTTATCCAAAAACTAAAGGAAAAACATGGAATTTCATAAATACTACGCAAATGGAAATGATTTTATTATTTTTCAAACTGATAATTTAGATGAAAATTATTTAAGTAAATTAGCCGTAAAATTATGCAATAGACATAGTGGAATAGGTGCTGATGGACTTATTGCAATCAAAAAAAATGATAAAGATTATGATTTTACTTGGGGATTTTACAATCAAGATGGCTCAAAAGCTAATATGTGTGGCAATGGTGCAAGAGCTGCGGCACATTTTGCTTATACTCAAAATTTAGCAAATAAAAATATGAGTTTTTTAACTGGTGCAGGGATTATTAAGGCGACAATTTTTGATGATGATTTTGTAGAAATTAGATTAACTAAAGCTAAGGTTATACACGAAAATTTAGTGGAATTTCAAAATTTATTTTGCCTAATTGATACAGGTGTGCCACACCTAGTAACTCTTGATGGAGTGCAAAACTACAACGAAGAAAATGCTAAATATTTAAGAGAAAAATATGACGCAAATGTAAATTACGCAACTTTTAAAGATGGGGTTTTGTATGTTAGAACTTATGAGCGTGGAGTTGGAGAAACTTTAGCTTGTGGAACTGGAATGAACGCTTGTTTTTATTATGCTAGAATGCTTAAATTAGTTGATGAAAAGGCTACTATTTATCCAAAAAGCAATGATATTTGCGAAGTGAGCTTTAAAGATGATTATTTATATTTTAAAGCACAAGTTAAAAAAATTTTTAGCACTACGCTTGATTGTTAAATAATTTTGCTAGTATTTTGATATTTTTTGATGTAGAAGGGATGATGAAATTACAATATACTAATGATATGTTAAGCTTACAACAAGCTTTAAATAACGCAACTTGCGGAATTGGTTGGGAAAAAGGTTATACAAAGGAAAATCGCTTAATTGATTTTGCTCGTTGTATTTATATGGAATGTGCTGAACTCGTTGATTCTATGCCTTGGAAACATTGGAAAAGCATAGATGCTAGTTGGGACTTAGAAAATATTCAAATTGAATTAGTTGATATTTGGCATTTTATTTTAAGCCTTGCAATTATGCAAAATCAACAAAAAGAACTTATAAACACGATTTCAGAATTTAAATTCAATAAAACAAATAAAAATTTAAATGATATTTTAGAACTTTCAAGAGAATTAATTCACACAAGTAGTGCAAAAGAGCTAAACATAACGCAAATTACAGAAATATTTTTAAAGCTAATGTGTAGTTGTGAGTTAGAATTTACAAGACTTTATAAAATCTACATTGGTAAAAATGTCTTAAATAAATTCCGCCAAGATAACGGCTATAAAAATGGAACTTATAAAAAACTTTGGAATGGTAAAGAAGACAATGTAATCTTATATGAACTACTAGAGCAAAATGATATAAACTATGATAGTTTGTATAAAAATCTTAATGAAATTTATAAAAATTTAAAGGATTAATAATGGAAATAATAGGATATTACGATAAAGATAAAAATATTTATGATACTTTAAGCACTGATGGAGCAGGACTTGAGCCAATTTTCTATGATGATAGTCCTATGGCACTTGAGATAATTCGCCATAGCTGTGCTCACCTTTTAGCTGAAGCTATTACACAATTATATAAAAATGCTAAATTTTTCGTAGGACCTTGCGTTGATGAAGGTTTTTATTATGATTTTAAAGTAGATGAAAAAATCAGCGAAGAAGATTTAAAAGTAATTGAAGATAAAATGAAAGAGCTTGCAAAAAAAGGCTCTCCTATGATAAAAAATACAATGAGCTATGAAGCTGCTTGCGAAAAGTTTAAAAATGATGAATTAAAACAAGCAGTTTTAAGTCGTTTAAGTGGAGAGATTAGCACATATTCTCAAGGTGAATTTACCGACCTATGTCGTGGGCCACATTTACCACACACTAAAATGCTTAAGAATTTTAAATTAACAAAATTAGCAGGTGCTTATTTAGGCGGCGATGAAAAAAATGAAATGCTAGTTAGAATTTATGGTATCGCATTTGCAACAAAAGAAGCTTTAAAAGACTATCTAACAATGATAGAAGAAGCTAAGAAAAGAGACCATAGAAAACTAGGAAATGATTTAAAATTATTCACATTTAGCGAACAAATTGGCGGTGGCTTACCATTATGGCTTAAAAATGGTGCAAGAGTTAGAAATAAATTAGAGCATATTTTATATAAAGCTCATAGAGTTAGATTTTATGAGCCTGTTCGTGGCCCTGAATTACTAAATTCTAGCGTTTGGAAAACAAGCGGACATTATGCAAACTATAAAGAAAATATGTATTTTACTAGAATTGATGAGCAAGAATACGGAATAAAACCAATGAACTGCGTAGGACATGTATTCTGCTATAAAAGTGAAGGTAGAAGTTATAAAGATTTGCCTATTAAATTCTTTGAATACGGAATGGTTCATCGCCACGAGATGAGTGGGGCTTTACACGGACTTTTAAGAGTTCGTGAATTTACTCAAGATGATAGCCATATTTTCTGTATGCCAAGTCAAATAAAAACATTAGTAAAAGAGATTTTAGATTTTGCTAAAAAAATTATGGTAACTTTTGGATTTGAATGGGAACTAGAAATCTCAACAAAACCTGAAAAATCAATAGGAAGTGATGAGATTTGGGAAGTTGCTACAAAAGCTTTAATGGAAGCTTTAGATGAAGAAGGTATTAAATACGGAGTTGATGAAGGTGGTGGAGCTTTCTATGGTCCAAAAATTGATATTAAAATCCTAGACGCACTTAAACGCAAATGGCAATGTGGAACTATTCAAGTAGATTTTAACCTACCTGAAAGATTTGAGCTTGAATATACAGACGAAAACAATGAGAAAAAACGCCCTGTAATGCTTCATCGTGCTTTACTTGGAAGTTTTGAAAGATTTTTAGGCATATTGCTTGAACATACAGCAGGAGAATTACCATTCTTTATAGCTCCAATTCAAGTTATGATTTTACCAGTAGGTGAAAAGCATATTGAGTATTCAAAAGCATTACAAAAAGAATTATTAGAGCTTGGAGTTGATGCTGATATTAATGAGAAAAACGATACTTTAGGTAAAAAAATAAGAAATGCAGAAATGCTAAAAGTGCCTTATATAGCAGTAATCGGAGATGAAGAAATAAATAATAATCAAGTAGCTTTAAGAGATAGAAGAGCTAAACAACAATCAACACTTACAATGGAGGAATTTTTGAAACTAATTAAAGAAAAACAAAACGAGGTAGTATTTTGAGTAAAGAAAAAGATGTATTGTTAAATGAAGAAATAGATTTAGCAGAGGTTAGATGTATAGGTGATGATGGAGCACAATATGGCATAATTAGTAGCGATGAGGCTAATGCACTTGCTAATCGTTTAGGGCTTGATTTGGTATTAATCGCAAAAGATGCTAAGCCACCTGTTTGTAAGATTATGGACTATGGCAAGTTTTGTTATCAGCAAGAAAAAAAGCTAAAAGATGCTAAGAAAAAGCAAAAGGTAGTAGAAGTTAAAGAAATCAAACTTTCTGTAAAAATTGCTCAAAATGATATTAACTATAAAGTTAAACACGCTATTGAGTTTTTAAAATCAGGAAAGCATGTTAGATTTAGAGTATTTTTAAAAGGTCGTGAATTAAGCAATCCACAATCAGGCGAAGAACTGCTTTTAAAAATTTATGAAGAAATTAGCGATATTGCAAATATGGATAAAGCACCTTTATTTGAAGGTCGCTACATTAATATGCTTTGCACCCCAAAAAGCACTAAAAAATAAAAACTTATCATTAAGGCAATTAATTTGCCTTAATCTTTATAATAATTATTGAAATTTATTGATATTTTTTAAAAAAAAATCATTTATATTTATTAATCTTTAAGTTAGATTTTAAGATAATAGCATTTCAATTTTTTTTAAAGGAATATCATGAAACAAAATTTTACTTACACGGGGGGGGGTATTTAAACTCTCATTAATTGCAAGTCTATGTATCTCTTCAAACTTATTTGGTGCAACAATAAATGTTGTAGATAAAGCTAAGGTGGAAAGCTTTGGTTTTAAAACTTTTCCAGATATTCATAAACCATTTAATGATAATTTTGGTCCTTTTGATAATAAAAAACCAGATTATTACAAGACAAATCTTAAAAATATCACAGATATTACAGAAGAAAGTGCTGATAATGTAAATGTATATTTTTCAGAAGGATTAAGTAATAAAAATTTTCCTATAAGTTTTGATAATTCTTTTTGGGACTCAAGAAGTAAAACTATTAGTAATAGTAATAATATTACTATAAAAAATTCTTTAATTAAAAGTTATCCCGAAACTGCAAAATTTAATAATGGAAATAATTTTATAGCTGAAAACAGTTTTGTTAATTCTAGTATTAAAAATTTTAATGAAGTAAAAGCTATAAATTCTTATTTAGACAACATAGAAAATGGGCAAGGAATAAAAATTGATTTAACAAATTCTGCCGTTAATTCTATTTACAAAACTACCGGAACAATTGATGCAAATGGAGGACGCATTAATGGAATATCATATTCTAATGTTAATCTAAATGGGACAAAAGATAATTTGGTAAAAGTAGATAATTTTTATGAAACAACAGGATCAATCAATCACGCTGATGTAACAAATATAGAGTTTGGCAAGGATTTAACAATTACAAATTCTAATATAGGATTAATAAATGTTAGTAAAAATTTAACAATTAAAGATTCTACAATAAAAGAGATAAAATCTACTGGAATTTTAGGAATTACAAATTCAAATATAACTACTTCAATAAATTCTTATGATAAGGTAACATTGACTGATAGTATTGTTGGTGGTAAAGTAAATGGTATAAATTCTATTGGTGAATATAAAGGTAGTCTTGATTCTAAAGGCTCTACATTCAATGATGATATTTATGTTACAAAACTAACCCTAAACACTAGTGAGAGCGGAAAGCAAAGCAAGGTAAAGGCTATTAAGACTATAAGAGCAGGTGCTTATGATATAGATAGGCTTGATACAGGTGATAAATATTATATTGGTGGTAGCATTATAGGTGAAGGAACGATTAAAAATAGCACTATAAATATGCAATTATCAGGTTCTAAAGGCTATACAACTTCAGCATTAATTAACCAAGATAATTTTTACAATGAATTTGCTGATGAAAAAAATGAAAATAGCCTAACTATAGCAAACACAAGTAGTATAAACTTAGATAATGTAATAGCTACAAATAGTGTTAGAGCACATACTTTAGATATAAAAAATTCAAAAGTAGCAAAAAGAGTTCTAGCAAATAGCCTTACTTCAAATAACACAGCTTATTATTTAGGAACAAACAAAGAAAGCTACACAGGTGCAATAATCTCAAGAGAAAACACAAGCGGAGCAAACAATGAATTAGTATTACTTAATGTTATGAGTGATAATAAACTTGATACAAGTAAAATAAACGCAAACCTACCTTTAGCAATACTTAAAAAAGGAACAGGAACAGCAGAATTAGCAACTTTCTTTAAAGATTATAAGATTAGCGATGGAATAAGTGATTATGTGATTAATAATGATTATGTTGCTAGTGCAATGCTAGGAGATTATCTAACCTATGCGATAACTACTAATAAGAATGGTAAAGTAAGTGATACAGGGCTTAATGCAGATAATATTGTTAGCATTGCAAACGGCGATAAGACAAGTGCTTTAGGTAAATTAGTAAATCAAAGTTCAAGTGATATGGATAGTGAAGTATTAGACTTATATTTAAACAACCTTGCAAATAGCAATTATGTATCAAATACTACAGATGAAACTCCAAATCAACCTGATACAAATAATCCAGACACAGGTGTAACTAACCCTGAAAACCCAAGCAATCCTGATACAGGTGTAACAAATCCTGATAATAAACCAGATAACAAACCTGATACAGGTGTAACAAATCCAATTGATAAAAACCAAATAGCAGATGATTTTATAAAAGATATTAAAATCAACAAAAACGCTAAAGCTCAAGCTCAAGTTATTTCAAAGGGAATAAATCTAATCAATACTTTTGCTTGGAATAATATGAATAAAAGATTAGGCGAAATTAGAGGTTTAGATAAGGAATTAGGCGTTTGGGCTAGAGCTTATTATACAAACGCAAGTATAGATGATGTAAAACTTAATTCATTTGAAGTTCAATTTGGAGCTGATAAAGCTAATGATTTTGCAGATGGCAATGTAATTACAGGAATTATGGCTAATATTTCTAATTCTAAATCTAGTGATGTTTTAAAAGGAAATAATTACGGGTTTGGTCTATATACAAGCTATATTTCAAACAATGATTTATATGCTGATTTAGTAATTAAAGCAAATCATTATAAGGTTAAATACAATTCAGAACTTTTAAAAGGTTTAAAAGATAGCAAGACAGGATTTATTGCAAGTTTTGAACTTGGTAAAAGATTTGATTTAAATAGATTTTATGTTGAGCCTAGCATAGAAGCTATATTTGATTATACACCTAAAACTAACTTAGAAAATAATGCTATAAGCATTACAAGTAAGGCTAATTCTAATTTACATATAAAACCTGCAGTATTCTCAGGATTTAAAGTAAATGATAATGCTAATATAAGACTAGGTGCTGGTTATATTATAGATGTTAATAAGCCAAGTGATTCTATAATAATCGCAAAATCAAGCAAAGCAAGTGAAACAATAAAAGGTAAAAGAGATAATAAATTTTACTTAAATCTAACAGGTGATTATAAGTTTAACGATAATTTAAGATTAAACTTAGGTTACGAAAGAACTTTCGGAGCTGATTTTAATATTGACAATCAAATTAACGCTGTTGTAAGATATACATTCTAATTACAAAATCTTTAGCCTTAGTGCTAAAGATTTCTTTAAATATTTTTATCAAAAATTACATTGACTTTATATTCTAATTTAATAATAAAAAATATGCTATCTTGTATCTTAATAAAAAAGCATAAAATATTTAAATATTACAATTGTGTAAATATTTTTAAAAGGTCGTAAATTAAGCAATCCACAATCAGGCGAAGAACTGCTTTTAAAAATTTATGAAGAAATTAGCGATATTGCAAATATGGATAAAGCACCTTTATTTGAAGGTCGCTACATTAATATGCTTTGCACCCCAAAAAGCACTAAAAAATAATAAAGTGGCTATTAAAAGCCACTTTTAAATTCTTATTTTTTCATCTTAGAGCGTGAATATAAAATCAAATCATTACTTGTTTTAATTTGCGAACCTTTTAAAGAATTAATACAATAATTCAAAATATCAGCACAAGCTTTCGCATCACTTAAAGCCCTATGATGAGTGCTAATGATACCTAATTCATTTTTTAAACTATCAAGACCATATTTATCACATTCAATACAACGCCTTGCTAACATAATCGTGCAAAGCTTTCTATTAATCAATGGAGCGTTTAAGTATTCAAGACTTTCTTTTGCGATAAAACCATAATCAAAAGATACATTATGAGCTACAAAAATAGCATTACCTAAAAACAATCTAAAATCAGCTAAAACCCTAGCACTTCTAGGAGCATTTTTTAGCATTTGCGTTGTAATTCCTGTAAGCTCAACTATATTTTCAGGCACTTCGTTTGCATAAATAAAGCTTTCAAATTCATCTAAAATCTCGCCATTTTTTATCTTAACAGCACCAATTTCTATGATTTGCCCGTTACTAATTGAGCCTGTGCTTTCAATATCAACAACACAAAAAACCTCATCTTGAATTAATTTATTTCTTGAGTTTAAAAATACTTCTTGATTTTGTTTTAGCGTAATATCAAGCCCTAACATTAAAAGAGTTTCATAGGTTATCTCAAAATTTAAGGCATTTTCGTATTGGTTTTTTAAATCTTTATAATTAATACTACTTGTAAGTAGCCTTTCTAAAATCTTATCACAATTAGCAATTTGTTTTTTATAAAGCTCGTTATAATCCATCAAAATTCCATTTTTAAAGAATTAATTGCGACTTTATAATCATTACTACTAAACACATAATTTCCAGCCACAACTATATCAGCCCCTGCTCTTTCAATATCTGCAATATTTAAGCCATTTACTCCGCCATCAACTTCAATGAAGCATTTATAATTATTCTTATCAATCATTTCTCTTAAGGCACTGATTTTTCTAAGAGTGCTTGGTATGAAGCTTTGACCACCAAAACCAGGATTTACACTCATTAAAAGCACCATAGAAACTTCACTTAAAACATATTCAATCTCATTTAAATTCTGGTGTGGATTTAATACTATTGAAGGATTTACGCCGTGTTTTTTAATATAATCAATCAATCTTAAAGGATGAGTAGTAGCATCTATATGAAAGCTTAAGAATTTAGGTTTTATATCTAAAAACAAATCAACAAATTTATCAACTTCTCTTACCATCAAATGCACATCTAAAGGAATAGTAGCAACTTTAGCAATAGCTTTTGTAGTGCAAGTTCCAATGCTTAGATTTGGAACATAATGTCCGTCCATTACATCAATATGCAATAAATCAGCACCAGCAGCCTCAACTTTTTTAATATCTTCAGCTAAATTTAAAAAATCAGCAGACAATAAACTAGGAGCAACATACATTTTTTAATCCTTAAAATTATTTTTTATAGAATATCATTAAAACTTAAAAAAAAAATTAAGCTTAAGATGCTATGATTAATACTTTTATTTTTACAAGAACACAAAAAAAGGATTTACGATGTCAAAATTTTGTCAATTAACAGGTAAAGGTCCTATGGTAGGAAATAATGTTAGCCACGCTAACAATAAAACAAAAAGAAGATTTTTACCTAATTTACGCACTATTCGCATTGATTTAGGCGATGGCACAACTAAAAAAATTAGAGTTGCAGCTTCAACATTACGCACACTAAAAAAAAGAAGAGCTAACTAATTTTTATAAAGAATTTTTATGAGCTTTTTTAAAAAGCTAGGCAAATTGCTCGGTTGGGCTGAAAGTGGAAAACCTGAAGTTGATATAAATACCGAGTTTTACGAACAATTAAAACCTTTTCGTCTCCCATTAATAGCAGTTGTTGTAATGATGCTATTTGGGGCGATTGGTTATATGCTTACTAGTAATTTTTCATTACTTGATGGGATTTATCAAGCAGGTATGACTTTTACAACTTTAGGTTATACTGAAGTAGCTACAATCACTCCTGCTGGTAGATTTTTTACGATTTGCTATGTATTATTAGGCTTTGTTACTTTTACTTTTTCAATAGGTATTGTGATTGAAGTTCTAAAAAAAGGCGAATTAACAAGAATTATTAAGGAAAAACGAATGCTATACAAAATAGCAAGATTAAAAAATCATTATGTTATATGTTATCACAACGAATTTACCCAAGAATTAGCAAAACAATTTAAACAAACATATACACCTTTTGTAGTAGTAGATGATATACCAGATTTTGAAAAAATTGCTGAAGCAAATAAATATCCATTCTATATTAAATGCCCACCACATAGTGATTTGGCATTTTTAAAAACACATTTATCAAGTGCGAAAGGAATTATTTCTCTTAGCCCAAATTCTGCTGATAATATAGCAATAATTGCTAGTGCTAGACTATATGAAAAAGATATAAAAAGAATTAGTCCTTATTCTATAATAACGATTTCAAATTCCGAACACGACGCAGCAAGACTTAAAAAACTAGGGGCAAACACGGTTGTATTAGCTACGAAATTAGCAGCTCAAAGACTTAGCGTTGTAAGTGTAAGACCTGAAATGGAAAATCTATTAGAGCAATACTTATACACAAGAGACCAAAGTATTGATATTGAAGAAGTTAAAGTTCCTGATGAAAGTTGGGTTAGATTTAGAAGATTAAAAGATGTAGCTTTTAGACAATTAGCAAATGTTAGCGTAATCGGAATAAAAGATGCAAATAATAATTTTTTACCTATGCCAAAAGGTGATGCAATGATTGGAACGGGGACTAAATTATTGTTAATAGGAACTCCAGAAAGTATTAAAGAAGTTAAAAAAATTATTAAAAATAAGCAAACTCCTGAAAGTTTAAAATAAAATATAAATGTTATCTGTTTGTAATTTATTTTAGTTACCATATTAATACACATTACTAAAAATTAAGGAGAAGTTATGTTACACGAACATAGAGAGTTAATCACGAATTTAAAAGGTAAAGACGCACATTTTGATAAGCTTTTTGAAGCTCATAATGATTTAGACCATAAGATAAAAGATGCTGAAGAAGGTAGAATTCATTTAGATGATTTAGAAATAGCTAGAATGAAAAAGGAAAAATTAAAATTAAAAGATGATTTAAATAATTATTTAAATTCTATTAAAAATAAAGCTTGATGGGGGGGGGTATTTATGTTTTTTAACAAAGATAACACCCTCCAAAATGAATTGCAGGAAAAACTAAATAGAGCAATAGCAGAAAAAGAAAAGTTAGAAGCTGAAATTGCGAAATTAAAAAATGAAATTACTGCAAAGGCAAATAACGAAGAAGAAGATAAAATCAAATTCTCACTATTTGACATTATGGTAAAAGGTATGAAAGAAAGCGTTTCTTTTGTTCAAAAAGATATTGAGGGTGATTTATCAAGAGCTCAAGAAATAGAAACTCTTTCAGCAGATTGTGTAGATATGATAGTAAATCTTAAAAAAGTATCTGAAAGTATCATAACATCACTTGAAAAAATCACTGAATCATCAAGTAAATCTCGTGATACTGCACAAAATCTCCATAGAAGCGTTGATGAAATTACAAATGTAATTAATTTAATCAAAGATGTATCAGACCAAACCAATTTGCTAGCTTTAAATGCAGCTATTGAAGCAGCTCGTGCTGGTGAGCATGGTCGTGGTTTTGCTGTGGTTGCTGATGAAGTTAGAAAACTAGCAGAAAAAACCCAAAAAGCAACAGCTGAAGTAGAAATGAATATCAATTTATTAAAACAAAACGCTAATGAAATGTTTACGCAAAGCGAATCGGTAGAGCAAATATCACAAGATTCAAACGCACACATTGGAACATTTTCGGAGCAATTTGATAGATTATCGCATATATCTAAAGATATTAAATTTAATGCGAGTGCTATCAAATACGAAGTATTTACATCTTTAGTAAAACTTGACCATATCTTATTTAAAGCAAATGGATATGCAAATGCACTAAGTGAAAATCCAACAAAATTAAGCGACCATTTTAGTTGCCGTCTTGGTAAGTGGTATCAAAATGAAGGTAAAGAAATGTTCGGACATCTTCCTTTATATTCTAAAATTGATACTCCGCATAAAAATGTTCATGAAAGCATTAATCAAGCACTTGGATATATTGCAAGCAAGCAGTCTAATAGCAAAGAAATTGTTGAGCTTTATAAAGAAGCAGAAAAATCAAGTCTTGAATTATTTATGATTTTTAGACATTTATTAGGCGAATTTATTAAAAAATAATTCACTAATCTTATTAGGGTTTTAGCCCTAATAAGCTTATATATTTAAAAAATTTATACTTAATCTAATACTAAAATCAACTTTTATTTTTATTTAACAACCCTTTAAAATACCAATATAAAGCTAAAAATAACTTTTATAGTTCTATCTACTCCTAGAAATTATCGGCAAAATATCTTAGTTTAAAATATACATTTTGACATAATTAGCAGAATTTAAAAATTGCTTACATAAAAAATATCCAACCAATAAACTCAAAAATATATTAATTGAAAATATTTTAAAGCAATAAAATCTTTATTAGTTATATCAAATATAAAAGAAAATAATCGTGATAGTAAAAATAAATTCTAATTCGTAATAACAATTACGAATTAGAATTCTTCATTAGAATTTATAGCTAAAGCCCAAGCTACCTTTTAATTCTTTATCAGAATTTGTGTAAAGATTGCTTCCTAAATTGATATTAAAACTAGCATTAGGGTTGATTTTATAATCTACACCAAAATTTAAATTCACACTTGTATCGCCCTTTTTACCTTCAATGATATTTTCTTTAACTTCATCTATTAACAACATATCAGGCTTTTTAGTTAGTTCTTTGCTAAGTGCAACAGATAAAAATCCATCAAGGCTATCTAGCATAGAAACTCCACCTTCTAATTTAGCTGATAAAGTATGCTTTAATTGGCTATCCCCACTTATACTAAGACCATTTGTGCTAATTGCAGTCGGCTTATAAGAAGTCAAATCATATCTTAAACTTGGCTCAAAATAATATTTATCCCCAAATCTAACCCCACTTTCAAAACTAGCTGTATAAACATTATGACTTTTATCAGCTTTAATTCCTAATTTATCTGCCTCATAAGAGCTTGATATATTGTGGTAAAAAGCATTAGCACCTATAAACACTCCATTATTAAATACATTCATAGCATATAAACCAATGCCTTTTGAATCGCTATTAGCATTTACATTTCCTTTAGTTTCAGCCGTTCCAAAACTAGCAGCCACACCTAAAGTTAAATTAGAATTGCTAAGTTCATTTGTCTTATCAGTACCAACATTAAAATTCTTATAACGAATTGAACTATATTCATATTTGTTATATCCCATTTGATTATCTAGCCAAAATCCATTACCTACTTTTTGATTTTTTACCAATCTTAATCTATTGTTTAATGTATTGTTTTTAGTATTTGCTATGTAATCAGGGCTTGTTAGAATGAAATTAGCCGTCCCAACAGCGTCTTTATCAAAATCTATTAAATCAAACATATCGCCTAAAACAACTTCTAAACTAGAAGTATTAACATTATTGCTATTAGCACCATTTGCTATATTGCCTAAATCTTGACCCGAAATAACACTATCAACATTACTCTCATCTATTAAATCATCGCCTTTAATACCAATGCTCCAAATAGCATTTCCTTTAGCATTAGGATTAAAATGCGTAAATCTATCGGCTAATTCATAATTTGCCACTTTTGTTTGATAAGTTACTTTAAAAAAGTCCTTGCTAATTCCTGATTGAGAATTTGCATCACTTCTTTGTGAATTAGTAGTGTTATTAACTATTGCTATAGGGATAAAACCTTCTTTATCTTTTAGCATAGTAAGGTTTGTATTCGCAAGTTGTATTGTATTGTTAGCACCACTTATAGCTTCTCTTACTATTATAGCTCCACTATAAATATCGTGGAATGAAGTATCAATTCCACCACCATAAATATAAAACTTAGAATTATTAGCTACTAAAGTATTTACTGCTACTTGACCTTTTATATGAGTATTTGTTGTATCTAGCTTATCAACCCTTACGCCGCCATTTAATTCTGATTGTTTCGTAGTGTAAGTTCCGCTATCTTTTTGTATATTAGCATCATATACATTACTTGAGCTATCATCTTTGCCTAAAAGCTTAGAATTAATAGTAGAGTTTGCAATATTTACTAAATTAGAATTGATATTTGATGAGTTGATAGTAGAGTTTGTAATGCGTGCGGAATTTGATTTGATATTTTCTGCTGTAACATTTAAATCTTTTATATTTAAATTCTTAGTAATATCAACTTGATTTGCCGTAATTACATTACCTTTTTCCATAGATTTACTTGTATCAAGGCTAAAGATTGCATCAGTAGCACTAACTTTACCACTGAACTGATTTCCTTGATTAGCATATAAAGTTTTACCTACATTTAAATCTTTTTCAAATGTTGTATTATCTACGCTTACATCATTTGTAGTAGTTGTTATTCCACCAAATTTACCCCCACTACCTTTAATATCACTCAATTCAACATCGTTTGTATAAACAACTTTATTACTGATTAAGTCCCCATTACCTGTGATTTTTGATGAAATCGTCCCATCAACTATCTCAATAATACCTTCATTTTTAATATCGCCTGTGATTTGAGATTTGCCATTAAGTGCTAGGTAAGTAGTATCATCAAGTAATGTTAAATTATTTGCCGAACTTCCCTCATCAAGAGTAATTTTTGCATTATTTTTTAAAGTCAAATCATTAAAATAACTAGCTTTAATATCTGACTTACAATTTGTATTATCCTTACAATCAATTGTAGTAGCTCCATTAAATTTTGTATTAAGTGCGTTAAGATTGCTTACTACAACTTCGCCATCAAATATAGATTTACTCGTATTAATAGTGCTAGCATTAACTTTTGAATCTTTAGAGAATGTAGTATCTAAAACTGCTTCAATTGTATTGGCATTAACTATAGAATTAAATCTAGAATTATTAGACTTTAAAGTATCTTTTACATTAACTTCTTTATTAAATACTGATTTTTCTGAAGTTATATTATTTGCCGATACAAAACCATTAAAAGTTGAGCCGCTATTTGCAATTATGCTATTAGTTGCAGTGGTTGTGCCGTTAAATACTGAACCGCTATTTGCCGTGATAAAATCTGATTTTATATCTTTTTCAAATGTAGCTTTATCATTTGCTGTTAGTTTGTGTGCTGTAAATGTATCGCTTATGGTTGCATTTGTAACGCTTAATTCATTAAACTTACTATTATTAAGACTTGAAGTGCAGTCAGTATTTTTACAATTAATATCCACTAAACCTTGAAAATTAGTGCTATTAGCCGTTAATTTCTCTACATTTACTTTAGATGTAGCACTAAAAACACTATTAGCATCAGTAGTTAAACTAGAAGTATTTACTAAAGCTTTAAAGGTTGAGCCTGTAGAGTTTATAGAATTACTTGCATTTACACTACCGCTAAAAATTGAATTAGTAGAAGTGATTGTATTTGCTGTAACATTTGCAAAGCTTGAATTATTTTTAGCTGTTAGAGTAGCTGTATCAATTGCATTAGCAAATGTTGAACTATCAGCTGTAATTGAATTATTCTTAACTATGCTTCCATTAAATGTAGAACCTACTGCATTAATATCTGTTGCATTGACTATGCTTGTAGTATCAAATATAGAATTTGAATTAGCATTTAATGTAGCTGTATTTACTATAGCTTTAAATGTTGTATCACTTGAAGTGATTGAATTACTTGCTGTTATAGTGTTATTAAATATAGAATTTTTAGAACTTTCTAAATCTTTTGCTTCCACTACTCCATCAAATGTAGCACCATTTGAAGTAATTTTGTTAGTTGCATTTACATTTCCTACAAATTTTGAACCACTATTAGCAGTTATGCTATCGGTTGCAGTGGTTGTGCCATTAAACACTGAATTAGTAGAAGTGATAGTATTTGCTGTAACATTTGCAAAGCTTGAATTATTTTTAGCTGTTAGAGTAGCTGTATCAATTGCATTAGCAAATGTTGAACTATCAGCTGTAATTGAATTGTTTTTAACTATGCTTCCATTAAATGTAGAACCTACTGCATTAATATCTGTTGCATTGACTATGCTTGTAGTATTAAATATAGAGCCTTTTTGAGCGTCTAAGAATGCAGTTTTTACTTCTTTTTCAAATGTAGCACCATTTGAAGTAATTTTATTAGTTGCATTTACATTCCCTACAAATTTTGAGCCACTATTAGCAGTTATACTATCAGTTGCAGTGGTTGTGCCGTTAAACACTGAATTAGTAGAAGTGATTGTATTTGCACTTACATTTTTTGCGAATGTTGTATCACTTGAAGTGATTGAATTACTTGCTGTTATAGTGTTATTAAATATAGAATTTTTAGAACTTTCTAAATCTTTTGTATTTACCAACCCATCAAATGTAGCACCGCTTGAAGTAATTTTATTAGTTGCTGTAGTAGTTCCTACAAATTTTGAGCCACTATTAGCAGTTATACTATCAGTTGCAGTGGTTGTGCCGTTAAACACTGAATTAGTAGAAGTGATTGTATTTGCACTTACATTTTTTGCGAATGTTGTATCACTTGAAG
>NZ_JAHCZD010000050.1:0-806 GCF_018501175.1 Campylobacter sp. 2018MI10
CTTGATTGCTTACCATGACAAATTTAAATCCAAAATTTTTTAGTTTTAAAAGAGTAGGAATAGCATCTTTTTCAAAACGCAATTTTTCAAGAGTATCGATTTGAAAATCGCTTTTTGGCTCCTCTATTAAAGTGCCATCTCTATCTATAAAAAGGATTTTTTGACTCATTTTAAGCTCTCTAAACGAAAAGTTACTGCATTTTTGTGTGCGTCTAAATGCTCATTTGAAGCTAAAATTTCAACACTTTTTCCTAAATTTATAAAGCCTTCTTTGCTAAGCTCTTGTACGCTCATTCTTTTACTATAATCAGCTAAACACAAGCTAGAATGCGTTTTAGTAAGTCCATAAGTTGGCAAGACATGATTTGTTCCGCTTGCGTAATCACCCATGGATTCTGGACTTAACTCACCTAAAAATACAGATCCAGCGTGTTTGACTTTATCTAAAAGTTCGCGAGGATTTTGTGTTTGTATGATTAAGTGCTCAGGTGCGTAAAGATTTGAGATTAAAAGAGCTTCATCTAAGTTTTTTGCAATGATGATTTTAGAATTTGCAATGCTTTTAGACGCTAATTCTTTTCTTGGTAAATTTTCAAGTTGGCGGCTTACTTCATCACTCGCACCTTGTGCAAATTCTTTGCTTAAGCATACTAAAATCACTTGAGAATCTGCGCCGTGTTCAGCTTGTGAAAGCAAGTCGCTTGCTACAAATTTAACATTTGCTTTCTCATCTGCTATGACTAAAACTTCACTAGGTCCAGCTTGCATATCTATAGCAGCTCCGTTTATATCACTACTTACTTGGC
>NZ_JAHCZD010000051.1:0-799 GCF_018501175.1 Campylobacter sp. 2018MI10
TTTCTGGCTGAATAGTAATATGATGTATATTAAACTCATTCTTAAGTAAAGCATTAAGCTTTTGTAAAACACTTTTAAACTCATTTAAATCATCTAAGATTATATGAGCTGTTAGTATATGATAATCTTGAGAGATTGAATGAATGTGTATATCGTGAATATCTTTTATATTTAAATCTTGCTTTAATATAAATTCTTTTACTTCACTAATCTCAATGAATGAACTCTCAAGTAAAATATCTAAGCTTTGTTTAAATAATGATATAGACCACTTAGCAATTACTAAAGCTATTATTAAAGCTAGTATTGAATCAATAAAATAAAAATCAGTATAATAAACAATAATCCCACCAATAATAATTGCAACAGAACTAAGCAAATCACTTAGCATATGAATTAGACTTGATTTAATATTTAAATTACTTGTATCGGCTTTCATTAATAATAAAGCACTAATTATATTTGCTACAAGTCCAAAGCAAGATACTATAAGCATAGTCTTTATATCTATTTTACTTGGGTTTAATAGTTTTTCAATAGCTTCATAGATAATAAATATAGTAAATATAGCTATCATAATAGCATTTATAAAAGCAGCTATTATTTCACTTCTATAATATCCATAAGTTTTTTTACTATCTTGTTTATTAATAAATATTAGTGCAATAAAACTTATTATCAATGCAAAAGCGTGTGTTATCATATGAAGTGCATCACTAATTAATGCTAAAGAATTAGCTAAATACCCATAAATTAATTCAGCAAACATTACTACAAAAGTTACTATAAAGCTTAATAA
>NZ_JAHCZD010000052.1:0-739 GCF_018501175.1 Campylobacter sp. 2018MI10
GTATCATTAGCAACTGATTTACCTATAAATGTTGGAGTAGTATCAAATGTTCTACCACCATTTGGAATTTCAGTTAAGTTGTTGAAATATCCATCTTCATCGCCTTGGAATACTTTAAATTCTAAAGCAGATTTGTTTTGTGTATTATCTGTTTCTTCACTTGGCTTAATATTAATAATTCCGTTTTCTGAATCACTAGTATTTCCATTTGTAGTATTATCAACACTTGGAACTTTATTTGCATCTTCACTTGGTTTAATATTAATAATTCCGTTTTCTGAACCTACAACCACATCACTTGTAGTATTATCTACGCTAGGTGTATTTGTTTGAGTGTCAGCAACAAGTTTTAAGCTAGCTTCACCTTTAATATCAGTTCCAATTACATTAAATGTAAACTTATAATCTCCAAAGTTATTGCAACCTAGTTCTGGAACATATTTAAATTTACCATCAACAGCAAGAACTGAATCGGTTTTAATTAACTTATCATTATAAGTGATAAATACTTGCATTGCTTTAACACCACTAGCATTAATCTCACCTTTAAATAAAGGATTAGCATCTACTGTAGTTGAACCATTGCTAATTTCTTTTAAGTTATTGTGATCACCTGATTCATCACCTTCAAATATAGATACTTTAATTCCATTTCCAACACTTGGAACAATTACTTCAGGAGTTGTTGTATTATTAACCACTTCATCTTTAGCTGTATTTAAATCTAAACTAAATGAGT
>NZ_JAHCZD010000053.1:0-695 GCF_018501175.1 Campylobacter sp. 2018MI10
ACTATAGATAAATTAACTAAAAAATTAGAAGAAGTAGTAAATGCAGCTGACGGTAAAACTATGGATACAGCAGAAGCTCAACAAGGTATGGTAGCTCACTCATATCTACAATTCTTCGCTGGTGTTAAAGCAGGTCTAAATGAGCCTAATAACGAAGGTCTTAGCTCAATTATAGGCTTAAATACAACTAACTCAACTAATATGGGAAGATTAAGCCTTGTTTCAAACAACGGAAGAGATATTCAAGTAGAAGTTAAAGACGCTAATGGCTTTACAAGTAATTCAGCTTTAGGATTTGATAAAAATGTTAGCGAAGCAACAGTGAGTTTAAGAGAAACTAATGCAACAATTAGTAGAGCTCAAGCTGACGCTATGGGATTTAACAATGAAGAATGGCAAGCTGGAGATAATGGGGACAATACTAACGGCTACGCAGCAGGTGTAATGACACTAAAAGGCGCACAAGCTATGATGAATATTGCTGAATCAGCTCAAAAAGCTCTTGAAGCAATCAGAAGTGACCTTGGTTCTGTCCAAAATCAACTTGTTTCAACTGTTAATAATATTTCAGTTACTCAAGTAAATGTTAAATCAGCTGAAAGTAATATTAGAGATGTTGACTTTGCATCTGAGAGTGCTACATTTAGTAAACACCAAATCCTAGCTCAATCAGGTGTATATGCAATGAGCCAAGC
>NZ_JAHCZD010000054.1:0-639 GCF_018501175.1 Campylobacter sp. 2018MI10
TCTTGCACTAGCAGTCCAAAAACAATCTTGAACTATAAAGCTATCAACCTTAGCAAATGCTTTTATTTGTCTATTTCTATCTTGATGATGGTGCATTGGATTACCACCAGCCCAATAGATACATTTTATATTAGGAAATACTTTTTTCTTTCCATTAAAATCATATTCTTTGCCAGGATTTTCAAGCATATCTACTATTCTTGAAACAGGAATTACTTCGTTTTCTCTATTACTCCATTCTCCTTTAGTTGATGGGCTAACACTTATACCACCAATTCCTGGAAATCCAGCAAAATCCTTGCTCGTGTCAAATGTAGCTCCACTTCCAGCACCATTTAAAGTTAGAGAGCCTGGAATTGGTAACCCACCTGCATAATGATATGCAAACCCATATCCACCACCATCAAGTCCAATTTGTCCTAAAACAGATGCAAGAGTTATCATAGCCCAGTGAGCTTGCTCTCCGTGATGAGCCCTTTGAAAACCCCAACCTGCCATAATCATAGTTCTATTTTTAGCCATAAGTTCTGCTAATTCTTTTATTTTTTCTGCTTTTATACCTGTAATTTTTTCTGCTAATTCAGGAGTTTTTGGATTATTCTCATCAAATAATCTTTCTTTTAATTTAGCAAATCCTAC
>NZ_JAHCZD010000055.1:0-621 GCF_018501175.1 Campylobacter sp. 2018MI10
TAATTAAAGGAAATGATAATGCTAAGTGAAATTTTTAACAAACAAAAAACCCAAAGTGAAAAATCTTTAGAAGCCTTAAAAAAAGACTTCACCACTTTAAGAACTGGAAAAGTTAATACCCATATTTTAGATCATATTACAGTGGATTATTACGGAACTCAAACTCCTTTAAATCAAGTAGCAACTGTTTTAGCAAGCGATGCTTCAACTATTAGCATCACTCCTTGGGAAAAAACTTTACTAAAAACCATAGAAAGTGCTATTGCAGCTGCAAATATCGGCGTAAATCCAAACAATGACGGCGAAAGTGTAAAATTATTTTTCCCTCCGATGACTAGAGAGCAAAGAGAAGAAAACGTAAAGCAAGCTAAAGCTATGGGAGAACAGGCAAAAGATTCTATAAGAAATATACGCAAAGATGCCAACGATGCAGTTAAAAAACTAGAAAAAGATAAGGCAATAAGCGAAGATGAAGCAAAAAAAGCTTATGATGAAGTGCAAAAACTTACCGACACCTATACAACAAAAATTGATGAGAGTGTAAAAAACAAAGAAAGTGAACTTTTAAAGGTTTAACGATGAATTTAGAGCAAATTTATAAAGATTGTGGTGCTTATTTAG
>NZ_JAHCZD010000056.1:0-612 GCF_018501175.1 Campylobacter sp. 2018MI10
GTAATAGGTGCTTGTATGCATTTTCCATTTCCTAAATTTTTAATTTGAACCGCTGTATTGCTCATAGGGATAAGTTTCCACATTTGTGCGTGATTGCTTGCATCGCAAGGATAATGGACAATTCCATTACCATAAGCATTAAGACAAGTATTGGTTTTGGCATTTTTAATCATTGCAAAATCATTAGGATAAAGCAAAAGTTGCCAAACTCTAGCATCGCCAAATCCTTTACTATCGATTAAAGTATAGCCCCAAATCCAATTTCCTTGTGCTAAAGCCCAAACCGTTAAAGCTGCTCCGCTAGGGCCTAAAATGGTTAAAAAATCAGAAACCGCAGGGCGATTTTCAAAAATTAAAACATCATTAAAAGCTTCGTCTTTAAAGCGAGGATTGATCCCATTTACTGCATTATTGTTGGCACTATTGCATGTTCTAGTTAAAGGTAGGGTAATAGGAGTAATAGGTACTAAAACAGCATCGCTAATTAAACTTGGAATTTCTTGATTGGTAGGAAAAGTAGGTTCAAGTCCTAGTTTTAAAGGATCAGTATCTACAAAATCTCCAAATGAACGCCCCAAAGGATTTACATTTTCAAATTTAGAAGAACATGCA
>NZ_JAHCZD010000057.1:0-601 GCF_018501175.1 Campylobacter sp. 2018MI10
TTGTATCGCTTAAATCTTTTTTAAATTCTTTCGTAAAATCTATAAAATCTCCTAGCTTATCACTACTTATTAAATCTTTTAATTTATCTTCGCTTATTTTTAATTCATTACTTATGTTTTGGATATTAAATTTTTGTAATATTTCTTTTTCGTTATTATCTAAAGATTGTGATTTTTTAAGTTTTTCAATTATATTATTAAGTTTGATTTGTTCTTCTGTTTTTTTATTTAATTCTTCAGTTATATTAGTATTTATTTTTTTGTGTGAAATTGTCATAAAAGGTAGATTATCTAAAAATACTCCATATTGGTAAGCAGTGTCAGAATAATTGTATTTTTCAGCAATTGTTATATAGCCATCAAGATTTTTATCCATACTAATATTCCCATCAAGTATTGTGCTAATATCAGTTGATTGTTTATTATCAACAGTCAAAATACTTGGAACATAACTTGCAACTTTAGTAGCTTGTCCTGAACCATCTTTAGTTGGCTCTATATATAAAGCAAATGCATAGATAGTATAATCAATTTCTTTTTTATCTACTTCTCCATCGTTATTTCTATCGGCTGCTAAAAAATTACTCTTATACGCTACATC
>NZ_JAHCZD010000058.1:0-587 GCF_018501175.1 Campylobacter sp. 2018MI10
GGATTATAGTATTCTTATCATTGATTCTATACAAACTCTATATTCAAATAAAGTCACTTCAGCAGCAGGAAGCATCACTCAGGTGCGTGAGATTACTTTTGAACTTATGCGTGTTAGCAAGGCTTATAATATCAGTACTTTTATCATAGGGCATATTACTAAAGAAGGTGCTATAGCAGGGCCTAGGGTTCTTGAGCATATGGTAGATGTGGTGCTTTATTTTGAAGGAGATGCCACTAAAGAAATCAGACTTTTAAGAAGCTTTAAAAATCGTTTTGGTGGAACGAATGAAGTAGGTATTTTTGAGATGACTGCTAAGGGTTTGATTGGCGCAAAAGATTTAGCAAATCGTTTTTTTTCTCGTGGAAAGTCTATTTCAGGAAGTGCTTTAGGTGTTGTGATGGAAGGATCTCGTGCCTTGGTTTTAGAAGTTCAAGCTTTAGTGTGTGAAAGTTCTTATCCAAAACGCAGCGCTACAGGATATGAAAAAAATCGCTTAGATATGCTTTTGGCTTTGCTTGAAAGAAAGCTTGAAATTCCTTTAGGGCATTATGATGTATTTGTAAATATTAGCGGCGGAGTAAAAG
>NZ_JAHCZD010000059.1:0-585 GCF_018501175.1 Campylobacter sp. 2018MI10
GACTTTATTTTCACCAGGATATTGCATTTTTTCTTGCATTTCAGGTGCTTTTTCCTAAGCTAAAAGTACACTTTCATCATCATTACCAAGCTAAGCATAGGCTATGACGCAAATTTCTCTTCCGACATTGATTGCATAGGCATTTTTAATTCCTTCTTTACTTTTAGCGATATCTTCTAGCTCACTGACTCTTTTTAAGAAAGCTTCTAACACTTCTCTTCTAGCTCCAGGTCGTGCAGCACTTAAAGAATCTGCTGCACAAACAGCTGCTGATTCTATGCTTGTAGCTTCTTCGTGTCCATGATGTGCGTAAATAGCATTGATTACTACAGGATGCTCTTTGTAGCGTTTGCAAAGTTCTGCACCTAAATCCACATGAGATCCTTCAAAATCATGGGTTAATGCTTTTCCTATATCATGTAAAATTCCCGCACGACGTGCTAAATTCTCATCTCCACCACACTCAGCAGCAATGATTCCTGCAAGGTGAGCCACTTCCAAAGAATGTGCTAAAGCGTTTTGTCCATAGCTTGCTCGGTATTTGAGTTTTCCTATGAGTTTTACAATTTCAGGGTGTATTTTATT